>JADFKK010000177.1 GCA_022564995.1 Planctomycetota bacterium
AAAGGCGAACACATGGTTAACAGGAAGACTCTACTGTGGGCCAGTTTTTTCACGTTGATCGCGGCCGGCATGGGATTCGCCATTCGCGCGGGCCTGCTCGGCGACTGGGCACAACAATTCGGGTTCACCAAAGGTGAACTGGGTACGATCACCGGTGGTGGGTTGACGGGATTCGGTGTCGTCATTCTGCTCGGCAGCCTGTTCGTCGACAAAGTCGGCTACAAACCGATTCTCTTCATCGCGTTTGTGCTGCACATCATCTCGGCCGTGATCACGGTTGCGGCCACGCCCGTCTTCGAGGCGTCGGGAAAAGATGCGGCATACTGGTGCCTGTTCATCGGAATGTTCATGTTCGCCATTGCCAATGGTTTGTGCGAGGCGGTGATCAATCCACTCGTGGCGACGCTCTACCCGAAAGAAAAGACCCATTACCTGAACATCCTGCACGCCGGCTGGCCGGGCGGATTGATTTTGGGAGCCACCCTGGCATACGCGTTTGCGGGCGACAAAGCCCACGTCACGCACATGCGCTGGGAAATACCGATGTTGTTTTTTCTGGCGCCGGTGGCAATCTTCGGATTGATGATTCTCAAGCAAAAGTTTCCGCACTCCGAAGCCAAGGCGGCGGGGGTCGACTTTGTCACGATGCTCAAGGAGTTTGCCGCGCCGGTGTTGTTGCTGCTCTTCCTGTTGCACGCGATGGTCGGTTACGTGGAACTGGGAACCGATAGTTGGATCGTGAATATCTTGAAGAGCGTGATCCCGGGCCAGGAGGTACTGTTGTTTATCTACACTTCAGCCATCATGTTCGTTTTGCGGTTTTTCGCCGGCCCTATCGTCCACCGCATCAATCCGGTCGGCCTGTTGTTCATCAGTGCGATCTTGGGATGTCTGGGCTTGTACTGGCTTAGTTACGCCGAAACTCTCACCTTGGTCATTTTGGCGGCGACGACTTACGGCGTTGGTAAGACTTTCCTCTGGCCCACGATGCTAGGTGTGGTCGGAGAGCGATTCCCGAAAGGCGGCGCGCTGACCATGGGGACGATTGGCGGCATCGGCATGTTGTCGGCCGGTTTGCTGGGCGGACCGGGAATCGGCTACAAGCAGGACTACTACGCTTCACAGCAACTTGAGCAAGAGGCCGAACCAACGTACAAGCGATACGTCTCAGCCGATGAGAAGAGTTTTCTCATGTTTCCCGCGGTTGCCGGCCTCGACGGTGCCAAGGTGGGCACCCTCGAAGACGACGGCAAAGAACTCGCCAAACGCCTCAAAGTGCTGGAGGACAAGGGGGAGAAACCCGAACAGGGCAAAGAGTTGGACAACCTCTCGAAGTGGTGGAAGGAAAACGAGAAGTATGCCGAAGACGACAAAAAACCTGTGAAAGACGCCGGGATTTTTGGCGGCCGCATGGCCCTGCGGTGGACGGCCGTCGTTCCGCTGGCAATGGCCGTTGGATATTTGCTCTTGATTCTCTACTTCCGCTCCAAAGGCGGTTACAAACAAGAGGATATTGAGGGTAACGTCGAATAGCCGGGCGCGACGAAGCACTCTGTCGATTCACTCGCTGGCGCGTCGTGCAAGCAAGGGACTGGCGGTGATTTCACTCGCTTGCGCGTTTTGAAGTTGCGTATTTCTTAGTCCCGGAGGGACGGCATCGAATAGCCTGGGGCGCCAGCCCCAGGGACAATGTCGATTTTCCATTGGAAAGCCCCAGAGGGGCGACACACAGGGCGACGTCGTCCGATGTCGCCCCTCCGGGGCTTTCAGGATTTAATTTGAACACGATCTCCTGGGGCTCACGCCCCAGGCTATTTGATGTCGCCGCTCCGCGGCTGATTTGCGCAACTTAAAAACTTGCGCGTCGGGCTAGTGACGATCCTGAGTCAGCATTAGCAACTCGCCCTGTTTTTTTGCGGTGATCTGGCCCGGTAGAACTTGCTGGGGTGGTTCTTCTCGGGCGGTGGCCAGCGCGGCGAGTTGGTCCCACTGGGCGCGGCCCATGCTCTGCTGCGGCCAGCCGAGACGACGCCAGAGGGCCATGAACATCGTGCGCACGACATGTGCCGGGGCGTCAGCCAGCGGGCCGCAGCGCAGCGTAACGTGGCACAGGCGTCCCGCCTGTGTTTCACCGGCGGGACGCCGGTGCCACGACTCAGCAAGGGCAGGCAAGCTGCCCATGGCACCCGGCAAGCTGCCCATGGCACCCGTGTCGACACACCGCTCCAGCAGCTCGTCGGCCGCTTGGTCGATCACCGCTTGCGCTTCGCCGGCCAAGGAGCCGAGGCGCAGCAGCGCTTCGCGCACGTTTGGGTTGTAATCGGCCGCCAGCGCCGGCAGCAACTCGTGGCGAATCCGATTGCGGGTGAACGACACGTCGCGGTTGCTGGCGTCTTCGCGGAAGGGCTGGCCGAGCGCCCTCAGATAATCGACCAGCTCCTCACGACGCACCGCCAGCAGCGGCCGAATCAGTGTCACCGCCGGACCGAGCGAGCGGGCTCGGCGGATTCCGGCCAATCCCGCCAAGCCCGTTCCGCGAATGATGCGGTGCAGAATGGTTTCGGCCTGGTCGTCGGCCGTGTGGGCCGTGACGACATATCGGGCGCCCAGCCGCTCGGCCGTGGCCTGCAAAAACGCATAGCGAACGCCGCGAGCCGCCGCTTCCAGCCCGTCGCCCTCATCGCGGGCAAGCTGGGCCGTGTCGCCGGTGCCGATTTCGCACGACAGGCCAAGCCGTTGGCAAAGCTGGCTCACGAACGCCGCGTCGGTGTCCGATTCGTCTTTGCGCAGCGTGTGATTGAAATGAGCAACAAGAACCCGCCCCGGACCCGGCCCCTTTAACTCGACCATCGCCCGCAGCAGCCCCACGCTGTCGGCCCCGCCCGAAACGGCCAGCAGCAGCGAGACATCGTCCCACTGCTGCGGTGGCCAGGCATCGGCGAGCTTGGATACGAGCGGGTGCATGGGGATTTCGGATTTGGGATTCTCACGGAGCCGCCCTGTCCTCAGGGCGACGTATCGTCGCGTTGCCAACCTGTATCGCCGTGGGGACACGGCGGCTCCCAGCCCCCTTTCTCCCCGGTTATTTCGCCTAATCTGTCTGTTTTGGCCATAAACCGGCGGTCGATTGCATTTTACGGCCGAAAACCTGTCGGAATAGCTGGTTGCGTTTTGCCCGAGGTCTGATAGGATGGCTCTCGTAACAAACTGACAGTAAGTGCCATCGGCAGCCAGCCCGCAGGGATGGCGGCCGGCGGACCGTCCCCAGCGAGTTACTCCCAAGAGCGAGTATCGTATCAAGTTTTCACGAGCAAACCATCTCGACGGATTCGACAAGGTGATGCAGTTTTTCCATTTATTGCTGACGTTTTTGCTGCGGCTTTGGCCCCGGCAGCGCATGATGGCGCTGGCTGTGGTGCCGACGGAGACGCTTGGTCCGCGTTGTGGGCCAACGGTCAGTCGGTTCGGCCCAGGTGCTACCACGTCGAATTCCACTTATCGGACCGTCTGGCCCGATTCGTTATGGCGGTCGCAGTGTGAGGCATTTCCGCACGGTGCCTTCGGCATAATGGAACCACCTTGGCGGCAGCGATAGCGGAGGAACCGCTCCGCGGCGCCACGCCAGGTTTTTCGAATGGTTTTGGCTTGGCGTTGTAACTCAACGCTGTAACTTAACGCTGTGACTTGAGACGACGATAATCGAGGGGGGTGTTCTCGCGCCTTTTCGGGGATGTTGTGTCCCGCCGCCGTCGCTTCTTCTGCACGTCGGGCGATTCCTGCTGGGATCGTCCTCACCGGCCGCCTGCGATGTTGCTTGGAAGACAACATTGTGAGGGAGAGCCACCGTGGAACCCATTGTCGCTGCCGCCATATCGGCCGTGATTGCCGCCATCCTATCGGCCTTTCTGATCAAACTGCTGGATCGGCTGCGCAAGATGGACGCCGAGAGCCAGGCCAAAGACATCCTTGAGCGCGCCGAGCGCGACGTCGCCAATCGCCGCAAGGAGTACGAACTCGAACTGAAGGAGATGGCCCTCACACAACAGGCCGCGGCGGAAAAGGAGCTTGGTAAAACCCGTAAGGAGCTGCACGAGCGCGAGAGGCATCTCGATAAGCGCGAGGACCAACAGGAGAAACAGAGCGCGGAACTGCAAAAGCAGCAGAAGATGGTCGAGGGTAATCAGCGGCGGCTGGCCGAGCGGACCGAAGAGGCCACTCGCCGCAACGCCGAGCTGGACAAGCTGCTCGACATGCAGCGGCAGACACTGCACGAGCTGAGCGGCCTGGGACAAGCCGAAGCGACCGAGCGCGTGCTGACGTTGGTTCAGGGGGATCTCGACAAAGAAATCGGCGCTCTGATCGTCAAACACGAGAAAAAGCTGGAGGAAACCTGCGAAGCGAAGAGCCGCGAGATCATGATCACCAGCTTGCAGCGCTACGCCGCAACGCACACGGCCGAGACCACGACCAGCACCGTCGACATTCCTAACGACGAGATGAAGGGACGAATCATTGGCCGAGAAGGCCGCAACATCCGCGCCTTCGAGAAAGAAACCGGCGTCGACGTGATCATCGACGACACGCCAGGCGTCGTCATCGTAAGCGCCTTCGACACGGTCCGCCGCGAGGTGGCCCGGCTGTCGCTTGCCAAGCTGATCTCCGACGGGCGGATTCATCCCTCGCGGATCGAAGAGGTTGTCGCCGAGACCCAGGGCGAGATGGACAAGCACATCCAAAAATTGGGCGAAGAGGCGGCCCAGGAAGCGGAGGTGACCGGCCTGCACGAGCGCATCGTCTACCTGCTGGGTCGATTGCGATTCCGCACCAGCTACAGCCAGAACGTGCTGCGGCATTCGATCGAAGTCGCCTTCATGTCCAGCATGATGGCCGACGAACTGGGCATGAACGGCCGCCTGGCGCGGCGCTGCGGCCTGCTGCACGACATCGGCAAAGCGGCCGATCACGAAGCCGAGGGGGGCCATCCCAAGATCGGCGCCGACATTCTCAAACGCTACGGCGAGAAGGCCGAGGTGGTTCACGCCGCGCTGGGGCATCATGACGACTTGCGGATCGAAAATCCATTCACCGTGTTGGTGGCCGCCGCCGATGCCTGCAGTGCCTCGCGCCCCGGAGCCCGCCGCGAATCGCTCGAACGCTACGTCAAACGAATGACCGATCTCGAAGCGATTGCCACCGGGTTCGACGGAGTCAGGCAGGCCTTCGCCATTTCCGCCGGGCGCGAAATCCGAGTCATCATCAACGCCAAGCAGACCGACGACGATTCGGCGGCCAAGATCTGCCGCGACATTGCCCGCGCGCTCGAAGAACAGTTGACGTATCCCGGCGAGATCAAAGTGACCGTGTTGCGTGAGTCACGATTTATAGAAATGGCGAAGTAACGCATTTGTAAAGCCGCGACCAGTGGTCGCGCTCCGAAGCAGTCGAGACCCTCATCGTGCGAATCCTCCTCATCGGCGACGTCGTAGGCAAGCCTGGGCGGCAGATCGTCTGCCGCGCGGTGCGTGGGCTGATCGAGCGAGAGAAGCTCGATCTGGTCATCACCAATGCCGAAAACTGCGCCGGCGGGAGCGGACTGACGCCCGCTAACTATCGCGAGATCATCGCGGCCGGCGTCCACGGAATCACGCTGGGCGATCACATCTATCGCCGTCGCGAAATCAGCAAGATTCTCAATAGCGAAAAAAACATTGTTAAGCTGGCCAACTTTCCCACGGAAGCCCCCGGGCGCGAGTTCATGTTGCTCACCACCTCCGCCGGAGAGCGGGTCGCCGTTATTAGCCTGTTGGGTCGGGTGTTCATGCGGCCGGTCGATTGTCCTTGGAAGGCTGCTGACCGTGTGCTGGCCCAGATTCCCGACGACGTCAAGGCGATTCTCGTTGACTTTCACGCCGAGGCGACCAGCGACATGCAGTTGATGGGCCGTTACCTTGATGGCCGGGTTTCGGCCGTGCTGGGCACCCACACGCATGTGCCAACCGCCGACGAACAGATTTTTCCCGGCGGCACGGCCTTTCAGTGTGACGTCGGCATGACCGGGCCGCACGAGAGCATCCTGGGACGCCGCATCGACCGGGTGTCGGAAACCACGCGGACGTTTAATCCGACGCAATTTGAAGTGGCCAGCGGCGACGTGCGGCTACACGGCACGATCGTCGAAGTCGACGTCGAAACGGGCCGGGCCACTGCGGTCCGCCGGCTTTGCGTGCGGCAGGAGGAGGTTGAAGGATTAGAGAAGCTGGTGGCGGAAGCGGCGAAGGGAGAGGAAAATTAAGGGAGCTGGAAACGGAGCCGCCGTGTCCTCACGGCGATGCGCTTACGGCGCAGAGTACATCGCCCTGAGGACAGGGCGGCTCTGTCAGGCGAAATCCCGGCGCGACCAATGGTCGCGGCTTTACAACACTCCCGGCCTAGCTCGCGCCAAAAACCGACCTTGCGTCTGATTGCCGTTCTCATTACCGTTCGCCCGTCCGTACTGGGCGGCTCTTGTCATGGCCGATGGTCCGCAGCAGCTTGTGCCGATTCGCCCCTGGCTACGTCGGTTTTACGTGGCGACCGGGGCCGGATTGATTACGCTGCTAGCGGTGGCCGCCCGGCTCGAACCCGCCGAGCAGGGCTTCGGCACACATCAAGGACTGGGATTGCCCGAGTGTAGTTTTTTCGTCCTCACCGGCCGGCGGTGTCCTTCCTGTGGGATGACGACCTCCTGGGCTTATTGGATGCGGGGCCATGTGTTGCGGGCCGTTGAGGTGAACGCCGGCGGGGCGATGTTGGCCCTGGCGGCAACCCTCGGTGGGCCGTGGACGCTAGTCTCGGGATTACGTGGGCGTTATGTATGGTTCCGGCTCAATGAATACGTGTTAATTGCAGCGGCCGTAGCAACGGTCATCGTCGTTCTCATCCAATGGGGATGGCGCATGCTTGTCTAAGAAACCTCTTGTCTTCCAAATCAAAGGGATCTGCGATGGATCGCAATTTTCTACCGCGTGTTTCTCGTTGGACATTTCTCGCCCTGGGTGCGGCCATGCTAAGCACCGGCGCGGGCTGCGCGCTATTTACCACGATCGGATGGATCGTGACCGACGGCAAGGACAAAGCGGCCGAATACACGAAAAACGACGGCTTGGAGGGCAAGACCGTCGCGGTGGTGTGCCGCAAGATCGGCACGTCTTCGTTTGAAAACGCTCATGTCCCGGCGAATCTGGCGGAGGCGGTTGCCGCGCTGCTCCAACAGAACGTCAAGCACATCAAGATCGTCGATCCTCGCAAGGTCGCCGATTGGACCGACAACAACAGCAACCGGGACCAGTCCTATGCCGAAATCGGCAAGAATCTCGAGGCCGACGTGGTCGTGGGGATCGATCTGGAGGATTTTCGTCTTCGCGACGGGCCGACCCTGTACCGGGGAAAAGCCCAGGTGACCTTGCGGGTGGTTGACCTGAAGGATCCCGAGATGGGCGAGTCGACCTGGTCGAAACGAATTCCACAAGTGCAATATCCGTGGCTCACTCCGGTGCCCGCAGACGTAGAACTGGCACAGTTTCGCCGCGAGTTCATCGGCGAGCTAGCCAAACAGATCGCCCGGAAGTTCTACGCCCACGCTTCGAGCGACGATTATGCTCTTGCCCGGGCAAACTAAACGGCATCCGTGGCACCGGCGTCTCGCCGGCGGAAATTGTAAAGCCGCGACCAGTGGTCGCGCCGAGATGTGCATCACAGGCGGGACGCCTGTGCCACGATCCACATTACAACCGCGGCACGCTGCGGCGGGGCTTGGGCTTGGCGATTGGCTTGCGCTTGTCGTTGCGGGGCCGGGCGTTGTTGTTATTGCCGCCGCCGTTGCGCCGCACGTCGTTGACGCCCGTGTGTCGCTCATCCCAGGTCCAGCCCATCGGCCGCTGGAGTTCCTTGGCGGCCAACAGCGCCCAGGGCGTGCCCGGGTGTTCGCGGACCACCCGATCCAGATACGTCTTGGCCTGCTTCGCCCCGCGGGCCAGCGCGCTGCCGACGGTGATTTCGTTCGAGGGGCGGATGTCCCAGGTATCGCTGTCGGCGTTCTTGAATTTTAGGCCGTTCTTGGCCTTGGCCAGCATGGCGTTGTAGCCCTCGGTGCGAACCTTGGCGGCCAGCGTGCGTCCCATCGCCAGATCGTAGCCGGCCTTCCAACGCGGCCGGCTCTCGTTCGCTCGATCGGCTTCGCCCTCCTTGAGAATTTGGTACAGCTTTTCAATCTCTGGAGCGAGCTTGGCCGCGACCTTTTGGGCCTCGTTCAGTCGTTTGGCCAAATCGGCTTCGTTCTTTTTGGGAAAGTGAAGCTGGGGATTTTTCATGGCGGAAACCCACGACTGTCGGGCCGCCGAAATCAGCGCGAAGCGGGCCTTGTTCGCGTTGACCATCTTCTTGTACTCGTCGATCGACAGGTAATCCGGCTTGTAGGGACGCATCACTTCTTCGTCGAAAAAGTATTTCAAGTGCGACGCCAACTCCGCGGTTTCTCTCTTGGTTACCGCGCGGTTGAGTACGCGATTTGGATGAACCGAGAAGTAAATCCCCCCGGTTTCGTACGTCAGCCGCGACAGGGAATACGGCCCAAACCCCGAGGCGATCGGCTCATCGCTCGTACCAGGACCAAAGCTAAGCTTGATCCGCTCCGGCATGAACGATTCAGGCCCCTGCACCACTTCGCCCCATTGAGGCCGCTGGTCGTAGGCCGGATCGGGATCGACCCATTTGATCTCTGTTTTATCGCGGCCAAAGGGAGCCGGGACGCCGACCACGTAGACCGGAATCGCGTACTTTCGGCACAGGCTGATGGTCGCCTCGAGCCCCTTCTGCTGATCGTCGCCCACCTCGTCGGTGAACACAACAATCATCACGTTGCGCCGTCTGCGCATCACCTTGGCCTTTTCCGCTACGTCGTAAATTGCCTGAAACACGTTTTCGTCGCCGCTCGGGTCGTTTTCGATCGCGTCGACGGTCTTGATGATCAGGGCCACGTCGGCCGTCGGTGCGGGCGTCAGATAGGTGTATTGCTGGCCGAAGGCCATAACCGTCGTGAGCAGCGGCACCTGGCCCTCGTCTTTATGCTGCTTGAACGCTTTGTGGTCGATGTCTTCGATAACGCCCAGTTCCTTGTAGATATTTCGAAAACGGGCGTTGACCTTTTTTCGCTGTTGGTTGAGGCTGTACGATTGGTCGAACATCCAAATCACGTGCGTGGGCCGCTGCTCCAGGCTGCGCTTGATCTCTTCGGTGATTCTGTCAAGCGTGCCGAGCGCGCTGCCCGTGCCTACGCCGGACGAACCGCGGATGGCGATGTTTTCGTTGAATGCTCTGCCGGTCGGGGTGACGGGCAATTCCGGCGCCGCGATTTCTCCCTCTGGCTGCACCTCAGCTTCGGGGGGCGCCACGATCGATTCCTCCGCAATTTGCGGCGCCTGCGACGGTGCGGGCGCGTCGGCAATTGCGATACTGCTGGCGCCGATCTGGAGCGTCTCGTCCAGGATGGACTTAAACTCCGTCGGCGGTTCCACCGGGATTTCTTCCTTGATCTCTGGCGCCGCCAGCGCGATACCTTGGTACGGCGCGTAGTGCGGCAGGCCGATCAATCCCAACACAACCAACAAGCACATGTGAAATACCAAGCTGGCCAGCCAAGCGGGCGTGTCGCCGTCGAAGGGCGTCTCGTCCTCGCCGCTGCGCATCTGCCACCAAGTCTTAAGCGCCTTCATCAGTGTGCTCCTTTTCGGGGTGGCCCTTTTCGGGGCACCGAACGTCAACGCCGGCCATCAAACGGCCCCCCAAGGTATTGTCTATGTATCTGACTCCCGACGCAAGCGCTTCCACCAGAAACCTGAAACGCCGGCTTGGGCGGCTGCCAGATCACGTTTGAGCCCTTGCTCGACGCCCGATCCAAGTCCACGGAAAAACCGCTAACCATTTGACCTGTAACAACTTAGGCGCCGTTGCCTGAATCCATCCGAACCTAAAGCGCACGAGCCCACGCCGATGTACTCACCCGAGGTCTAAATCGTCCAAAACCGGGAAAGTTATTCCGCAAAAATCACTGACGCAATAATGTAGGAGGGCCTGGTTGGACAGCGCCAGCTTGGCTTTACCCCACCCGCCTTGTGTCGGTGGTTTATTGGTTTGGGTACACTACTGTTGCACACGGCGTTGACCGGTTTCGGTTGACGGGGCCGGGGGCCGCTTTTAGGATGAGGTTAGCGGGCAGAAAGACGGTGTTTCTTCGTCAACTGCCCAATTCACCAGAACTCTTGAACTGGAACGGTTTTATGCGCAATTCTCACATCGTCCTGCCAACCCTCGTCGCGGCCCTGCTTCTGTTGGGCGGCCGGAACTTCCTTGCGGCTCAGGAAATCGAGATTCCCAATCCCGTCGAGACGCCGCTCGAGACCCGGGATGGGCTGCAATTGAAGGCCACCTACTACCCGCCGATTGCCACCAAAATCGTCGAGGTTGAGGGCAAGCAAGTCGTCGTTCCGAAGAAGCCTGTGGAGCTGCGCGAGACGATTCCGATCATCATGCTGCACCAGTACAAGGGCAGCCGCAAGGATTTTGCCGAGGCCGCCTCGCGATTGCAGGCCAAGGGACACGCCGTGATCGTGCCCGACCTGCGCGGACACGGCGACAGCACGACGTTTGTCAACGGCAAGCTGATCTCCGCCGCCGGATTAAAGACGAACGATTTCACCGCGATGGGGCTCGACATGCGGGCGGTCAAGTCGTTTCTGATGGAGAAGAACAACGAGGGCCAACTGAACATCGAAAAGTTGTGCATCGTCGGTGCCGAGATGGGCGCCTCGTTGGCCGCCAACTTCGCGGCCTTTGATTGGTCGCGCAGACAACTACCCGGGGCGCGGAAACTTGGCAGAGATGTGCGGGCTCTGGTGTTGCTTTCGCCGCAGATCAGTTATCGCGGCCTGCCGATGAGCAAGTTCAGCAAGATCGACAAGAGGTTGCCGCCGGTCACCAGGATGCAGTTGGCGAAGATGCACCGCGAGATGTCGATCATGATCGTGGTCGGCAAGCACGGCAAGAAGCCTTATCGCGCGGCAAAGGTGTTTCGAGATTCGCTCAAACTGAAATACCCCGCCGCGGCTAACGCGGATAACGGCGATAAGCGGCTCCTGCTGTTCGGCCTGGAGACCAAGCTACAGTCGACCGACATGCTCAACAACAAGGCGCTCAACGCGCAGGACGACCTGGCGCACTTCGTCAATCTCCGCCTGGTGGGGAAGAATTTTCCCTGGACAAAACGCGATTGAGGCGAAACAGGAGATAGGTCTACTTGGTGCCGACCGGCACCAGATCGGAGCCATCCCGATCGGAGCCACGGTCGAGCGGTTTTTGTACGGCCGCCGTCGGACGTGGTGGAATCCGCAATTCGCGGCCGATGGGCAGGAGATCGGGAGCGGCCAGCACATGGCGGTTGGCCGCGAAGATGCGGCCGCCGTCGGTCGCGTCGCCGTAAAACTTTAGGGCCAGCGCGCCCAGCGTGTCGCCATCAACGATTTTGTGGAGAACTATCTTGTTGACGCGGGCTGGCTGATCCGCAGAGGGCCTGGCCGAATCATCCAGGTGATATTTTAGGGCGGTGCGAGATCGCTGGGCGACGGAGGTGTCGTGCGCAGGGGAGTCGGAAAACGGATCGCTCTTCGCCGCCTGGCTCCAGCGTGAGTCGGACGGCTGGGGTGAGCTGGGCTCGAAGGCAGGCGAAACATCAGGCACCGGGGGATCTTTGGCCCAGCGGCCCGACTCGGGGTCGCTGGCCAGCTTACTCGCCGCCGCTGAACCATCCGCTGGGCGCTGGTCGCGGGCACGTTCTTGGGGCGTCAAATCGGGGAGATCGACCTCATCGGGAGCCGTCTCGGCGACCGGATCGCCGTCGGCCGTTGACGCATCGTCGGGATCTTTCTTGAAGAACAACGCCAAGGCGATTCCGCCAAACAGCACGCCGGCCACCAAGCTGACTTTGACTCCCCGATTCATCGTATCGTTCTCCTCACCTTAGCAGCCGGCTGAGTATATCTGTAGGAGGCGTCTCCGACGGCGACCTATCTTGCTATCGGGGATTGACCCGGCACGAGTCGAGAAGCAGTCGGCCCGTCAGAAGAGATACGCCCAGGGCGGCGCGGTGGTTCATCCTTGCAGCCAGAACGACCGGCCGATAGTGCGGGGCGAGGGGTCTGTCTGGCGAAACCTGGCAAGATATGTCAGTTCGGCAAGTTTACACGCCGGCCGGTTCAGACTTGGCGGTTTTTCTGCCCTGGGGCGCCTCGGCGCTCTTGGCCATCCAAAGCAACACGGGCGAGGCGACGTAGATCGAACTGTAGGTTCCGACCATCACGCCGATCAACAGAGAGAAGGCAAAGCCGTGAATGCCCTGACCGCCGCCCCAGTAGAGAATGCCTACCACGAGCAACGTGGTCAGCGAGGTGAGCAACGTGCGGCTGAGCGTCTGGTTGATGCTGGTGTTGACCATCGCCGCCGTCAAATCCGGGCTCCTGCCCTTCACCTCGCGAATGCGGTCGAAGACGACAATCGTGTCATTGAGTGAATAGCCGATGATGGTCAGAAACGCCGCCAGCACGGGCAAGCTGATCTTGAAGGGATCGATGAACAGAATGTCCGCTCCCCCGGGAATAAGTTTGACAAAATAGTAGCTCAGGGCGATCATTCCCAACGTAATGAGCACGTCGTGGACCAAGGCCACCACGGCTGCCAGTCCGTACATCACCTTGCTGAAACGCAGCCAGATGTAGCCGACGATCGCCAGTAGGCTGACAAACAGAGCCACGATGGCCTTGGTCTGAGTGTCTTTGGCCACTTGGCCGCCGATGTCGTTGATCGAGGGGAAGACCGGCCGCGTGGCCAATTCGGACTTAATCTGGTCCAACACGATGCCAGCTTCTGTTTTCTTGAGGCCGAAGAATTCGACCTGCCAGTCCTCGTAGGCGTGCGATTTACCGCCCTGGGCATCGTACTCCTTGTTTGACAAGGTGAACGACACGTCGTAGATCAGCTTGCGGGCCGTGTTTTCCTCGTCGGCCTGGATCTTTTTCATCGCGGACTTGATCTCCTCTTCGAGCGTGTCATAGCTGATTTTCATTGGAAAGTGCAGCTTGACCGTCGAGGAGCGCAGCTTGGGCGGAGCGGCCGTCTGGGGATCGACTTTCGGATCGGGATTGAACGGGGGTTCCGCTTGCGGCTTAGCCTTCGGCGCGTCTCCTGCTTCGGTTTTCGGATCGGGATCGGCCGTAACATCCGTTGGCGGTTTTTTCTTCGGCGCATCCTTTGTTTCCGTCTTCGGATCGGGATTGACCGGAACATCCTGCTTTGCTTTTGCCGTCGGCGCGTCCTTTGTTTCCGTCACCTGCGCCAACAAAACGGCCCCTGCGTCCGTCGAAGCAATCAACGAATCGGCCGGCAGCAACGCGGAGGCGCCTTCGTCATCCGCCGGAGTTTTTTCCGTCTTGTCATCCGCAGCCGGCGGCTTCTGTTCGGCAGGTTTCGTCGCATCCGTCGGCTCGGTCTTACCCTTCGGCTCGGTCTTATCTGCCGGCTCCGTCTTATCTACCGGATCGGTCTTATCTGCCGGCTCGGTCTTATCTGCCGGCTCGGTTGCGTCGGTGGACTTGCCGGGGACTAGATTCAAGGGGCTGGTGGGAGAAGTGATCGGAGCTGCTTCAGCGATCTCGAAGACTTCCTTCAGCTCTTCTGTTGTCATCGAGTAGCGTTCCAACCGATTGCCGAATGTTTTGATCAGCACGGCGCGAACCTGCTCCTGAGGCGTGAGGCCGTCTCGCTTCTCGTGGATCGACGTGTCAATCTTGAACGCAATATACTTGCCGTCCTCGTTGGCATCGCCGACCGCGGCCACGGTCGCGTCGGGAAGATCGCCGGCCTGTTTGGCCGCCTCGATGTCCTCGCGCACCTTAGATTCCTCCATCGGCGTCTTGAACTGAACTTGCACCGACACGCCGCCGGTAAAGTCGATGTCCAGCAAGCCGGCCCCGCGTCCGACCACCGCGACCAGCCCCAGCACAATCAGCGCACTCGAGGCGACCGCCGCCAGCCGCCGCTTGCCGATGAAGTCGAATTTCGTCTCGCCCAAGAGCTTCATCATGCTCAGCCGCGTGATCCAGCGTTTTCGCTCGGCGATGTCGAAGATCACCCGCGAGCAGAAGATCGCCGTGAACATACTCATCAGGATGCCGAGAATTAACGTGACGGCGAAGCTTTTGAGTTGGTCACGGCCGATCACGAACAGCACGACGGCCACGATCAGCGTCGTCAGATTCGCGTCGACAATCGTTCGGGTGGCGCGGCTGAACCCGTTGCGTATGGCCAGGCGCAGGGCGGAACCGCGATTGAGTTCTTCGCGGATACGTTCGAAGATCAGCACGTTGGCGTCGACGGCCATGCCGACGGTAAGCACCAGGCCGGCGATTCCCGCCAGGCTAAAGGCGGCCTTAATGGTAATCATTAGCGCCAGAATCAGCACCAGATTCGTGGCCAGCGCCAAAGCGGCCACCACGCCCGCAAAACGGTAGTAAACGAGCATGAAGACAAACACGCTCAGCAGCGAGATCGCCATGGCCGTCATGCCTCGCTGGATCAGATCGGCCCCCTGTGTGGCACTCTGCTTCAGTTCGCTAATCGGCAGCTTGTGCAGCGCGGTGGGCAGGCTGCCGGCATTGAGCACGCCGACGAGAAAGCTGATTTGCTTTTCTGAGAAGTTGCCGGTGATTTGCCCGCTATCGGAAATTTGTGCGACCAGATTCGGTGCCGAGAGCAGCAGTCCGTCGAGAATAATTCCCAGCGTGCTGAAGCGACCGCTCGCTTCGTCCCGCAGGTTTTCGCTGGTCAGCGTGCCGAACAGCTTGGCCCCCGCCGCGTTGAACTGGAAGTTCACGACGCGGCCGCGCTCACCGAGCCCCGAGGAGGCCTTCGTCAGGTATCCGCCCGTGACGTTCTGGCGGTCGATGATGACCAGCACTTCGGTCTTGTCGCCGACCTGCCGGGTCACGGCATCGCTCACGTTGACGGTGCCTTCTTTTTCCTCATCGCCGACTTGCGGATCGACCTTGACCCAGCGGGCGAGAGTTCGCAGGCCGACGCGAACGTCTTTGTTCCCCTGGTTTTCCGGCATTTCGGCGAAATGAATGGCGTCTTCGTGTTTGGGGTTGAAGCGATCGGCGAGGATGCGAAACACCAACACGCCGGCCGTGCTGATCTTTTCCTTAATCAGATCGATCTCTCCCGGATCGTCATCCTTGGTCACGGGAATCACGATTTCCAAACGACCGAATCCGGCCGGACGAATGATAATCTCCTTGACGCCGCCGGGGTTGATGCGTCGGGCGACCGCCGCGACGAGCTTGTCCATCTGAATCTGGTTCTCGGTGACGACCTTCAGCGTGTAGACGTGGCGGTTGATCGCGACACCGTCGGCGTCGGTGTCGGGTTCAATGGCGATGGACACCAACACCAGCGAACCGCCCTGGATTACCAGGTCCCTCTCGGTTTCCCCTTCAATGCGATTGTTGAGGGTCGCCGCGTCGGCGGGCACCTCAATGAGAATCTCGCCCTGGGCGTTCGTGCCGACCGTCATTTTACCGTCATCGTCGTCGGCGAACGTCTGTTTAATGGTCATCACGGCCTCTTCCAGGCCGTCGCGCATGCGCTGCTCTTTGTCGATCTCGTAGATCAGCCGCGTGCCGCCCTTCAGGTCGATGGCCAGCTTGGGCGGCCACATCGTCGAGACGATTACCACCCCGCACAGCACCGTGGAGAGAATCAGTCCGATTTTCCAGCCGTAATCGGGCATGCGCAGCGACTTGCCGACGAAGCCGCCGAGATAGAACGGCGCGACCAACACGGCCAGGATGATGGCGACGATCTTTACGATTTCGAGCGCCGAAGTTGGCTCGGCTTCGACCTCGGCCGCCAACAACGATAGATTGCTAAGCCATGACATAGTCAAGGGTTCCTGCAAACGGTTTGTCCTATTGGTACTACTGCACTACGCAAAACGACTAATACGTCACGAGCCGTTCGGAGACTGGGGGTTGGAGAAACCATGATTGCGACTTCCCGAGCCTCCAGTCCCCAGTCCCTAGCCCCCTGCTCCCGAATCAACTGTCATTTGGAACACGTTTCCTGCCCGCGCAGAACTCACCTGTCGTAGCGCCGTAGCATCAAGTCGATTTCTTCTCGCCGTCGTCCGCGTCGGTAATAACTTGGGCAATGGCGCTGATCTGCACCTTCAGCTTGACACCCGTCGATTCGTCGACCTTAATGGTTACTTCGTCGGCCTCGCGCTGGATATTGGCAACAATGCCCTTAATGCCCCCGATGGTGATCACGCGGTCGTTCTTTTTCATGTCCGCCAGCGTCTGCTTTTGCTTTTGCTGCTGGCGCCGCTGTGGGCGGATCATCAAAAAATAGAAGAGCACACCGATCGCCAAAAAGGCCGGCAACATGCTGCCACCGAAGAGATTGAACCCTTCGCCGCCTTGGGCCAGCAGAAGCAGCGATGTGATCGAGAACATGGTCGCTACCGGAGTCGAATCCGGGTCGATAAGGGTTGTGGGTCGGTGGCCGAAAATACTTCAGAGCCGCCATCGCGAGGGACGTACTCAGCACCTCATCGAGGCAGCAACAGAAACGGCCCGACGCAAAACCGAGCGCCGAGCCACCGTCTGTGTGCGTACAAGCGAAGTATCATAAGCCCTTACGGTAAAAGGGACAAGGGGAGACGAGGCGTAGGTCATGCTCCGCATGACGGCCTCCTGCAAATTCGTCCGAGACTCGATTTTCGTCATGCCGAGCATGACCTACGGGGACGGCTGGCTGGATTTCGTCATGCCGAGCATGACCTACTCCCAGCCGGCCAGCTTCTCCTGCCGGAACGCCTCGAAGCGGTCCTCGACGATCGCCTCCCGAGCGCCTGCCAACAACCGCTGGTAGTAGGTCAGGTTATGAATCGACAGCAAGATGGGGCCGAGCATTTCGCCGGCGGCGAAAAGATGACGCAGATAGCCCCGGCTGCGGCGACAGGCCGGGCAGGGGCAATCGGCCTCGAGCGGGCGGGGATCGTCGTGGTGCCGGTGGTTTCGCAGCCGTAGCGGGCCCTCGTCGGTGAAGGCCAACGCGTTGCGGCCGTTGCGCGTCGGCAGTACGCAGTCGAACAGGTCGATGCCGCGGGCGATCGCCTCGAGCAAGTCCTGCGGCCGTCCAACCCCCATCAGATACCGCGGACGGTCTTCGGGTAGCACGGGCGTCGTCACTTCGATCATCCGGACCATGTCCTCGGGCCGCTCTCCCACGCTCAGGCCGCCGATCGCATAGCCGGGGAAGTCCATTTTGGTGAGCTGCTCGGCGCAGTCCACCCGCAAGGACTCGTCCAGCCCTCCCTGGACGATGGCGAACAGCGCCTGATGCTCGTCGTGGCCATGGTCGCGACAGCGGCGGGCCCAGAGAATGGAACGCTCGGCGGCGTCGCGGACCACTTCCGGCTCGGCCGGCAAGCCGACGACGTGGTCGAGCACCATGGCAACGTCGCTGCCCAAAGCCCGTTGGATGTCGATGGCCCTCTCGGGCGTCAGATCGACGGTGCGGCCGTCGATGTGCGAGCGAAACACGGCGCCCCGGTCGTCGACCTTGGCCATTTGGGCCAGGCTATAGATTTGGAATCCACCGCTATCGGTCAGAATCGGCCCGTCCCAGCCCATGAAACGATGCAGCCCGCCGAGG
>JADFKK010000178.1 GCA_022564995.1 Planctomycetota bacterium
CGTATGAGATCTTGGCCAAGGCTAGAAACGCAGCGGGGACGACGTCGACGCCGGGAGGAAGTCGACCGGACGTATTGACCTATCCAGCAGGGCCGATCCCCAGCGGGGACGCGGTTTCCGCCACGCAAATCGACGTGATTTGGTCCAGCGTTACAGGCGCCGACGACTACATAGTCTATTGGGGCCTGTCAGGCAGCAGTAGTTGGAACTTTAATAGTGGCTGGCAATCAGCGACCACCTATTCAATGACGGGCCTTTCAGCGGACACATCGTATGAGATCTTGGCCAAGGCCAGAAACGCCTCGGGGGCGACGTCGACGCCGGGAGGAAGTCGACCGGACGTGACCACGCCCTCGGCACTACTTCTCAGCCCCTTTTCGCAACCGACGGAATTCCAACCCGTCGCCCTAAGTACGGAAGATTTGCAGCCCATCGTCGACGAAGCGATTCGGCGCTGGCAGCAATCGGGTATCGTCGGCAACGACCTCGCGTCACTGCAATCAGCTCGAGTCGAGGTCGAGTCGCTGGACGTCGGGTTCTTGGGTCTGGCGTACGACGACGGGCGAATTAGGATCGACGACGATGCCGCAGGAGTCGGTTGGAATGTTGGTGCGTCGTCGGGCCACCGTCTTGCGATTTCGAGCGGGACGCCGCAGGTGCGCGTTGACGTGCTCACGGTCGTGATGCACGAATTCGGTCACCTGCTCGGCCGGGACCACGACGAGGGAGGCGTGATGTCGCCTACCATATCGGCTGGAATACGAATCGGCGCGGAACTGCGGCCCCTGCGAATCGGTCTTGATGATCACACGACCGAAGCGACTCGACGACGAGATCCCT
This sequence comes from Planctomycetota bacterium, assembly GCA_022564995.1. Classification (GTDB taxonomy): domain Bacteria; phylum Planctomycetota; class Planctomycetia; order Pirellulales; family JADFKK01; genus JADFKK01. Next base: position 841 of record JADFKK010000178.1, read on the forward strand.
CGTCGTTCCTGGAACGCAGAGAATTGCGTCGCAATGACGTCGATCGTGTGTTCCGTCGTCAGGGTCTCCACGTTCCGAAGTCCTACTTGAATGGGGCGGCGTTGAATCGAAAGACGGCAAGTCGGTCGAACGAAGTAGACACCGAATCGCTGGCGGTGCTGCGACGCCGAGCGGTCGACGCCGTGCATGAAGACGAGCAGATGTAGAGTTGGAAGTAATCCGCGACGTTGAGCGGATGCACGTCAAACTCGAACCGCACTTGGCCCGCCGGCGCGTCATTCAGCGGCCAGAAGGGCGTGAGATTCCGTCTCAGTGACGTAGACGATACGATCGATGATCTACGGCGAAAGGCGGTTGGCCAGCCGAAGACGGCTCGCCAGCCCGTTACCGTTGTCGGTTAGAAACAAATCATTACCGATCAAGAAGATGCCCGTAGGATAGCTGAGCAGCGATCCATCCGTCGCGAATCCACGGCTGCCCCGGCCCCACACGGTCGAGATGATGCCGCCCGAGTCGATCGATCGGATCACGTGATTGAACGTATCGGCAAAGTAAATCACTCCCGAAGGTGAAACCGCGAGTCCGTGTGGTGTATTCAGATTCGCTTCGGTGGCAAGCCCGCCGTCTCCGCTGTATAGTCCGCCGTCTTGATACGTCGCCCGGCGTTCAACTCCGGCGACGTGCCTCAACATTCCGTCCGCGTCAATGCGCCCCAGCGTGTTACTCCAGGCGTTGCTAAACAACACCGTCCCGTCGGCCTGCGGCAAGACGGAGGAGGGGTGATTCAAATTGGCCTCGAGCGCGGGCTTGTCGAACTGATCGGCGCCCGCGGAACCGCTGCCGGCGATTCCGCTGCCGGCGATCGTCGTGACGATGCCATCGGGAGAAATCGTCTTGATCTTGTTATTGTACATGTCGGCGACGTACATCGTGTCTTGATCGTCGAAGGCGATGTCGCGGATCGACGTGAAGCGGGCCGCGGTGGCAGCCCCTCCCTCGCCGCTGTCGCCGGCGTGAACGTCTCCGGCGAATAGCGACGTCCGCCCGCTGACGTCGATCTTAATGATGCGATTGTTTTCGGTGACGTAGACGTTACCGCGGGAGTCGACGGCGATCGCGTTGGGATACCAGAATCCGGTGTGGTCCTTGTCGACTCCCAAGGTCGCCGGTTCCAGTCGCCCATTGCCCGCCATCACCACCGTTCGTCCCGTGGAAATCGAATAGGAATAGATGTAGCCTTTCTTGTTCTCGAGGAACAACAGTGTATCGTCATCGTAGCGGGCGATGTCGACAATTGTGCCAGTTCCCTGAACGCTGGTGCCACCGATCGAGCGGCCGGGGATCTCTCGCGCGTTGCCGTCGAAGTCAATGTCGAATTCAATGACCACTCCCCGGTCGCCGTCGGCGACCAGGAAACCGTCCTCGGTTTCGTTGACGTCAGCCACATTGGCGAAGCCGCCGGAAAACGTCGTGCGGTTGAAGTCGGCGTCGAATTCATAGATTGCCGAGTGATTTCCGACTAACGTCGTGTTGGTGTCGGCCCGATAGACGATACCGCCTCCAAACATTGACGGCATGACTTCGGTCTGCCGGCTGCCGTCGCTATGGATCCGCTGAAAGGTTCCTCCGTAGATCACTTCGATGACGTCCTCGCCGACGCGAATATCCGACACTTGGCCCGGCAGGATCACGTTCGAGGAGTGAACGATCCCGTCGGGCGAGATATAGAACAGCCGGCTGTCGCCGTCGCGGATACCGTCGCGGTCGACCGACGTGGGAATGTACAGATTTCCCTGCGCGTCATAGATCAGCGCCGTCGTCCAACCGAGGGGCGAATCGCTGGCCGCTTGTCCGTCGGTCGGCATCGCCTTTTGTCCCGGCAAGCCCATCACCGTCGTTATTTGCCCCGTGTCGAGGTCGATCTTGCGAATCAGGTTGTTGCCGGTGTCGACCACCAGCAAATTTTCGTCGGCATCAAAGATCAACTCGGCCGGCTGGCTGAGCATCACGTCGGTTCGATAACCGTCGCCGTTGTACCCCGCTTCCAGCGTGCCGGCGAAAACATCGACCTGACCGTTACGCGCTCGACGTATGACGTTGGAAAGCGTGTCGGCAATATAGACCGTCCCGTCTGAGGCGCGGACGGCGGTCTCCGGAACGTTGAGTACGGCCAAGTGAGTCGGCACGGTCGCGTCGGGCTCGATGCCCAAGATGTTTTCCCGATCGAGCGCGGCCTGTACGACGCTGAACGAATACCAGGCGACGTCCATGGTTTCTTCGCCGTCGCTGCCGATCGCGATGACTCGCCACTGGTACTCGCCCGGCGGTGTGGTTGCCGTGGTCTCGGTCTTTTGTTCAACGCGGTGGCTGTCGATCACCATGCGATCGGCCCCGCGCAACTCGAAGCGGTAGGCCACGGCATCGGGCACGGCGAACCAAGTGAAGTGGTTCTCCTGACGATTGGTCGGGCCGATCGGCGAGAGCGGCGTAAACGTCCCCGGCAAGAACGCCGTTACGTCGAATACATAAGGCCGGTAGGGCGATCCGGAAAACGCCACGCGGGCTTTGTAACTTCCCGCGGCGAGCGACAGATCGAGCGACGTGTCGTAGACCCAGCCGCGATATATCTCCACCTGGGTGTCGGTGTTGGTCACGATCGTGTGATAGGCCGATGCGCCTTGTTTGGTAGACCACGTCAGTCGGACCGTGTCGAAATCGAGTACCTCATGGGAAAGCGCGCTCAGCCCACCCTCGGGAAACACCACGTCGAATGCGTGAACGGCAAACGGCATCTCCGCTGCGGCGACGCGGGCTGTGTACGAACCTTCATTGAGCTGCATTTGCAGCGCAGTACCCTGTACCCAACCCCGAAACACGTCGTCACCCGTCTCGTCATTCGTGACGATCACGTGATAGGACGTCACCTCCAAAAGCGGCGTCCAATCGAGCTGCACCGTCGTGACGTCCTCAATGGTGTGGCCGATCGCGGTGATTAGCCAGCGTTCAATCCGCAATTCGTCGTAAGCGGCACCGCCCGATGCCCGCAGCCCGAGGTGGCCGGCTTCGCTCAGCACGTCATCGTCAGCCTGGGCCACCTGTTGCCCGTCGAGCAGCAGCCGTAGCGAACTACCCTGGGCGATAAACTGCAGCCTTCCGGACCCGGTCGAGAGCGCTTCGTATGCGAGATTGGTCCAACGGCCATCGTGCCTTCGCCAAATCTCGGCAGTGAACCGACCGTTGCGACCGACCAGCGTTCCCACGTACATTTCGCCGGAGTCAGTACGACGCAGCACAAACCCGGCGTCGGCAACTCCTACGGAAGGCACCTCGATTTCGGCCGACAGAGAGACGTCGACTTCGCTGAGGCCAATGAGCAACGCCATCGAAGTGCCCGAGTCGGCCGAGACCACGCGCTGGGCGAGCAAAGAAAAATCACCCGACAGTTCCTGCCATGCCGGGGAGATTTCCGCGTCGTCCGGTCGATCGAACGCGTCGATCAGCGGCAGCGCATCTGCGGGCGGGTGAGTGACGACTTCGGGCGTTACCTGATGGTCAATGTGTAAATCGTCGTAGGTGGCACTGCCGGAGCCCCTGAGACCGACTTCGCCGGCCGCTTGAAGCACATCGTCGTTCGCTTCGGCGACTTGTTGTCCGTCGAGCAGGAGCCGCAGCGATTGCCCCTCGACAATAAACTGCAACATTCCAGTTCCGGCGGGCGACGATTGATAGGCGAGATTCGTCCAGCGGCCATCGTGCCGTCGCCAGATTTCAGCGGTGAAGCGTCCGTCACGGCCAACGAGCGTGCCGACGTACATCTCGCCCTGGGCCGTGGAACGAGCCACGAAGCCGGCGTCGGCGATTCCCACGGCGGGCACGTCGACTTGGGCCGACAGCGCCACGTCGGCTTCGATCACACCATCGACCAGAGCCAGAGACGTGCCCGAGCCGGCTGAGACGACGCGCTGGTCGAGGAGGCTGAAATCGCCGGCCCGTTCTTGCCAGTCGCTAGAGATGATCGCGCTGTCCGGGCGATCGAAATTGTCGACGACCGGCAGTCCATCGGTTGAGAGCACACGACGCTCTTCGAGGTGCTGCAGATGTAGCCGGGTCGTCACGCTGGCGCGCCGTAACGCGCGGCCCTGCCATCGACGAGGCGCCAGCAACTGCGATAGCGGCCAAAAACCCATGGGGACGTTTCTCAGCGTGGTGCGCAGCGAGTGAAATACAGCGGTCCTCAGCAAAACCGGCGGACCGCTGGTCGACAAGTCTGATTGGCGTGCCTCATTCGTTTATCGACTTGGCCGTTGGGATTTCTACATCTTTCCCAACTTCACGGTCCGCGATTCGCCCGACGTTACATCTTGCCCAATCGGTCGCGCCGAGCGAAAGATAAGATAAGGAGGAGGAGTCTAACGGAACCAAGCCGAAAAGGACAAGAGCGGTTCTGTCAAATAGATCGCTACTGCGTCTTCAAGACTAAGAATTAGGGTTGACCGCCTGGAATAGTAGCCCGAAGCGTAAGCGAGGAACGCCGCGGTTTCAAGCTTCTTCCTCGCTTACGCTTCGGGTTACTATGATGTGACCGACCCCAAACTTAAGACTTGACGCAGCACTACGCTCAAAGGGCGGCAACGATTCTGCTCCGCCCGCCATGCTATCGCGGCCGGGTAGAACGACCGGTGACGGTCGAGAGAGGTCGGGCAGGTGCCGATTCGCTAGACTTTTTCGATCCACTGCAACTCGATCGAATGCGGCCCCAGAAGGCTCGTCGCGCCGATCAACTCGGCGCCGGGCCAATTGAGTTCCTCTGAACCGAAAACCATCTCGGAAAGAGGCTGCGCCGAACCGAGCCGATGGCGAGCAATCGATCGGCTCAATTCGCTCAGGCCGTTTTCGTCGCTTAGAGATTCGGTGCTGCTCATAGCGGTATCGACCGCGTCGGTTCGACGCAAGGACGATTCGCTCTCGGGCGTAGCGGTTGGAACGGCGTACGAGTCGACCGCACGAGGTGCCGAGACTTCCGCCGTCCATGCGACGGCGGTCTGCGTCTTGGGTCCGGCTGACAAAGACATGCCCATCGCCGCGGCGGGAGTTGCCACACCCGTCCACGCCGTGAAAGTCGCGCCCACGGAGTTGTAGGCGCCCACCGTGAACCAATGCGTCTGTTCGGCATTCAAGCCGGTGGCGGAATACTGGGTGACGCCGGCGGCCAAACTGGCGACCATCTCACTGCCGCTACCGTTCCAGCGATAGACCCAATAGCCGTCTTCCCAGTCGGCGTCGTTCCACGACAAGTCGATCTGCGAAGACGACGCGGGCGTGAGCGACAGAGGGCCGGCACTGGTCGGCACCACCGAGGGCGTCGAGGCAGATTGCCAACTGGTGTACGCGGATCCAGCCGAATTGTGGGCTTCGATGGTAAACCAGTGGTTTGCGCCGGCCTGCAAGTTCGTGGCCACGAATGACGTGGAGCCCGCTACGGCGGTGCCAATCAACTGGGTTCCGCCGCTGCCCCAGTGATAGATGCGGTATCCGTCCTCGCGGGCCGCATCGCCCCAGGTGATCTGGATGCGCGACGACGAGAGGGCGCTGAGGTTGACGTTCGTGGGCATCGTCGGCGGATCGGCGTTGGCGCTCGTCGTGCCGCTGGTCCAGGCAGAGAAGTTTGAACCGGCCCCGTTGTATGCTCCGACAGTGAACCAGTGCGTTTTCGCCGCGTCGAGTCCCGTGGCCGAATACGAAGTCGTGTTGGCAGAGAGCGCCGCGACCATCTGGCTGCCGCTGCCGGTCCAACGATAGACCCGATAGCCGTCTTCACCGCCTGAATCGTTCCAAGACAGATCGAGCTGACTGCTGCTCGCGGTCGCAACGGTCACGCCGCCGGGCGCGTCGGGCCGGCCGAGCAGTGTGGCACCGCTGGTCCAGGCGGAGTAAGACGAGCCGCCGCCGTTGTAGGCTTCGATGGAGAACCAGTACGCCTGATTGGTATTCAACCCCGTGGCCGTATATGTCGTCGTGCCGGCGGCCAACGTGGCCAGATTTCCGACGCCGTACACGTGAACGCGATAGCCGTCTTCGCCGGCCGAGTCCGACCAGGTGATGGTGATCTCGCTGCTCGACGTGCCGCTGAGAGTTACCGAGCCGGGTCGCGTCGGCGGCGACGTGCTGAAGGCCGCCGCCAGCGTGTAGGAGCCAAGTTCGCCCGGAGAGCTGATCGCCACGCTGTACGTCTGCCCGGACACCACGGCGAACGAAAGCGATCCGCTCGATGAGCTCGCGCCGCCGACGTGCTGTAACGTAACGCCGACGCTGCCGGTCACCGTTGTCAGCGACGAAGAAAACGTCACCGTGCCGGTTTGTCCGGCGGTGAACGTAAAATAATCGGCGTCGCTGAGCGTGGTCAACATGCCGGCGATGTTTTGCGATCCGCTCAAGGTTCCCAAGTTGTACGCGCCGAGCACGTCGTCGCCGTATTCGTCGGCCGGTACGATCGAGTCGAGCGCCGCCTGCATGTTAAGCCGTTTGTAGGTGGCCGTCGTGGCCGGGTCGTAAATGTCGTCGGCCGTGTCGACCATGATCTGGTAGATCATGTCTTGGGTGATGTTGGCCGTGCCCACCAATTGTAACGCTTCGCGCAGCAACACCGAAGACCCGGCCACATAGGGCGTCGCCATGCTGGTGCCCGACATCGAACCGAAGTCGTCGTTCAGACCGTTTTGGTCGCCGACATAATCGGGAATCGTGCTGGTGATGCCGCGCCCGGGAGCGGCGATCACGCCGACGTCTCGCTGACTGAAATAGCTCATCGCCCCGTCGTCGTCAACCGAAGCGACCGCGACCACATAAGGGCTGACGGCCGGATAAGACAGACCGGTCGTGTTGTAGTCAGTAAACGAGTTGCCGGCCGCCACGGCGATGAAGATGCCATCGGCTTCGAGCTGGGCGAATTCGTCTTCCAACATCGCCCAGCCGGGTATCGAATCGCTGTTCCAGCCCGGCGTGCCGATCGAAAGATTGACCGTGGTGATCGGGTTTTCGAAGCTGTTGCGGTTGTCGTGAACCCATTGCAGCGCGTTTTCGACCCAACTGAAATAGCCGGCACCCGTGTCGTCGAATACTCGCAACGCAACCAGATCGACCCCTGGGGCCACGCCCTGGTTCGTCGAGTCGTCGCTGCCGATGATGCCGGCCACGTGCGTTCCATGCGCGCCGCCCGGCGCGTCGTCGTAAGGATCGGCGTCGTTTTCGCCGGTGAAGTCCCAGCCGCCGACGACTCGGTACGAAACGCCGAGACCGCCGCCCAGGGCGTCGTGGTCGTAGGCGATGCCGCTATCGATCACGGCCACGGTTTGTCCCGCACCGGTGAATCCGTAAGCAGCTCGCGCGTCGTCCAGGCCGGTCAGCGAGTGGGCGTCGGTCAGAAATGGCGACAGCTCGCCATACCGCTGATCTTCGACAATGTAGTCGAGAAAAAAATCACCGGCCGGCTGGGCCGTCATCATTTGCCGAGGCTCAAGCAATTCGAGACTTGCGCCAAGCTGAACCGACTGGCGCAGGCTCGATCGTCGTGTGGGGCTTATCATAGGTGCCGCTTCAAGTGAGGTGACGTTTCCGCGCGCCCTAACAGCAGGTAGGTCCGAGGGCGCGACGGGGCTTTGACGAGGCAATCGGGTCGAAGGGAACAAGCGTCGCCGCCTTGCGACACTGCTTTGGTGTCCGGAGCCGGACAGGTTTCGTTGAGGAGCGTGCGTCAAGAGCAGCGTCAGCCACCCCCGACATAAGAAAACATAGTTCACTTTCGCTCGGAGTGCGCGAAACAGCACGGGCGCCGCGCGGTGAAAATCGCCGCGTGTCTTGACGTGGCCACACGCCGACACCATCGTGTGGCGTAACGGCGACGTGATGCGAAGAACGCACGCTAGAAGAGCAGCCGCAGCCGCCTCAACCGATAAACCCGACACCGATGGCCACACCGACAGCCAAAAGCTAACAGCTAATCAAGGTTCCGCGCGGCAAGCGGAACCTACATTGCCGCCGGCCCATGCAGGACGATGGCGGCGGCCTGGCCCATCATGGCTTGGCTCAGCACGAGGGCGGTTTGTTTCTCGACCGGCAGCGCGGCGCCGTGAATGACGTTGATCGGGCAGTCGTCGTCCGGCGTTTCGTAGTTAAGCGTCGCGGGCACTTCGCCGTGCTCGAAGGCCAGCACGCTGCCCAGCAGTTCCATCGCCCCGCTGCCGGCGCCCGTGTTGCCGAAATAGCTTTTCAGCGCGGTGACCGGCGTGCGACCCAGCATGTCGCGAATGGCCTGGGCTTCGACCGCATCGTCGCTACGGGTGCTTAGACCGTTGGCGTTGACGTGGCCGACGTCGTCGGACGAGATTCCCGCGGCGCCGAGCGCTCTTTGGATCGTGCTTCGCACGGCGGTGCCTTTCCATGGACCACCCTTGCCGCGCGCCTCGAAACCGAGTGCATAGCCGCTGATGCGGGCAAGAATTTTCGCGCCGCGCGACTCGGCGTGATGTCGGCTTTCGAGCATCAACGCCGCCGCACCCTCGCCGTTGACCATTCCATCACGATCGGCGTCGAACGGGCGCGAGGCTCCCTGCGGATCGTCTTCGCGGTGCGACATGATCGCGTCGGAGTGAAACGACAGCTTGGTGGGACTAACCCAAGTGCCGGTGCCGCCGGTAAACATCACGTCGGCCAAGCCTCGTTCGATCACGCCGGCCGCCTCGCTGATGGCCTCGGTGCTGGAGATATCGGCGTGCGTGATCGAGTTGTTCGGTCCGCGGGCGTCGTAGGCGATGCCGATGTGACAGGCCGACATGTTCGGCAGATACTTGAGCATCCAGAGCGGGTTTAAGTCGTTCATCGCCGTCGGGCCCCAGCGATCGTATTGAAACGCGCCGTCGACAATACAACTGCGGTAAACCGTGGCGATTTCCGGCACGTCGCAATACAGCATGTCGGAGCCGAACACCACGCCCAGCCGCTCCGGATCGAGGGAGCCCCCTTCGATATCGGCGTCCTCGTATGCCAGGCTGGCCGCGGCGAAGCCGAGTTGAATATCGTGGCTCATCACCTTCAGGCTCTTGCGAGGGCGGACATACTGCCTGGGGTCGAAACCGGTCACCTCCGCGGCGAAGCGGACCGGCAGACCGCTGGGGTCATAGCGTTGCAAAGGGCCAACGCCGCTGCGCCCAAGGCGCAGAGATTCAGCGAACGCCTCACGGCCGATGCCGATCGGGCTGACGACGCCGATTCCGGTAATGACGACTTCGGTTTTGGCGGGCATGCGAAACAAAAGCTTGGTGGGGTCCGTAAACATCAGCCGCGACGCGCTAGCGTCCGGTTCTGCTGCGGAGTTCGTCCGAAAAAACCGGAGGCTAGCCCGGATTATTCATCAGCCGCGGGGCGCTAGCCCCCGGTTCTTGCCGCAATCTGTACGAACCGGGGGCTAGCGCCCCGCGGCTGATCGAGAACACGCGTTTGGCCTGTTTCTCGACAAAGACTCAAGGAAACAGCCCAGCGTACTCTGGAAAAGATGGGGCGCAACGAAGGCTTACGTCAACTCTTCTGTGCGGGAGCTATTTCACGGGTGGTTAGGAAATTCCTGTTGTTCCAGCTCGCGTCAGGTCATGACGGTTGTACGTCGATAATGGGCAAGGGCATGGAGATTCAGATTATAAATACGGACCGCCGGCCGGTTTTTCGTTGGCGCGACATCTGCGTTACCTGCCCGACAATTCTACGGCAAACCTCAATTGTTACCAGCCCACGCTGCCCGAGGGCCATCTGAAGAGAAAGCTCTATGTCTACGTCTACCGCGACTCAGACTAGCTTTTCCATCGGTCAGGCCCGCAAGATCGTGGCCGATTTGTTCGAGCCGAAGCCGTGGATATATTGGACCGATTTTTTACTTTCGCTCGGCGTGGGCGGGGCATGTTACGCCACGGTGCGCCGGATCGACAACGTGACGATCTCGGCGATCTGCTTTCTCGTTTCGTGTTTTTTGTATTACCGGGTCGTGCTGTTTACGCACGAGATGACCCACCTGCGCGACGGCACCTTCAAGACGTTTCGCTTCGTCTGGAATTTATTTTGCGGCATTCCGTTTCTGATCCCCTCTTATTTGTATTACATTCATCTCGACCATCATCGCCGCAAGAGCTATGGCACGGAACACGACGGGGAATATCTGGCGCTGGCCAACGGTCCCCGCTGGAAGATTATTGTCTATCTGGCGCAGAGTTTTGTCATTCCGCCGCTGGCCGCGTTTCGATTCCTCGTGCTCACGCCGGCCTCTTGGTTTTGCCCGCCGCTGCGTCGCTGGCTACACCGCCATGCTTGCTCGATGATTATGGACCCCGGCTTCGTGCGGCCGGAACCAACAGACCGGGAACGTCGCATTTGGCGGATTCAAGAAACGGGCTGCTTTCTGGTCTGTGCCGGTGTGGCCTGGTGGATTTATCGCGGACGGATTCCGGTCAGCTTTTTGTATCAGGTTTATGCGACCGGCGTGTTCATTGTAATAATGAACGAAATTCGCACGATGGCGGCCCACGGCTTCACCAGCGATGGCGAGGAAATGACATTTTCCGATCAACTGGTCGACTCGGTGAACTTTCCCGGCCGGCCGCTCATCGGCGGGCTGTGGGCTCCGGTCGGCCTGCGATACCACGCCCTGCATCATCTTTTCCCGTCGATGCCCTATCACAATCTCGATGCGGCCCATCACCGCCTGATGGCCGAACTGCCGGCCGACTCGCCGTATCGCCGCACGGTCAGCCCTGGGCTGTGGGCCACGATGTCGCAGCTTTGGCGGCTGTCGAAGCAATGGGAGCACGATCAGCGGCGTAGTAAGGCCGCCGAACAAACGCCGCACGAGCACCATCTGCCCCGGCCTAAGCAGCGGGCTCGAAGTCGTACAGCCGATATGTCTTCGTGAGCTTGGCGCCCCCTTTTTCCAAGGCACCGCGAGACAGCCGGTTCGATTCCAGCACCCAGGAGAATTCGATTTCCTTGATGTTGCCGTCGGTGATCTTCGGCAATAGCGCTTGCAACAGCGTCAGCCCCAGGCCCCACTTCTGATACTCGGGCACGACGTTCGTTGAGATCGTGCGGATTCGTTCGATCTCGTGTCTTTTGCGGAGCAAGTGCAAAAACCCGAATGGAAACAGCCGGCCGTCGATCTTCTTGATGCGCGGGTTGTAATCGGGCAAGGCGAACACCGCCCCGATCGGTTCGCCGTCGACCTCGGCGATGAAAGCCAATTCGGGAACCATCAAGAACCGCAGCCCGGCGGCCGTGTGGCGAATCTCGGCGTCGCTCATCGGCGCGAAGCCCCAGGTGCCGACCAGCGAGCGATTATAGACGTCGAGAAACACTCGCACGTCGCGAGCAAAGTTTTTTTTGTCGATCGGACGGATGTTGACGTTGAAACGCTTTTTGGCTTCCGCGCCGATGAAGGCCAGTTTTTCGTCGAGCCCGTCGATCATGTCGACGTGGCCCCAGAAGGCGTATAAATCCTGCGTCTTCTTGAAGCCCCAGTTCTCCAACAGCGCGGCGTAAAACGGCGGATTGTACGTCATCATAAAAAACGGCGGCGCGCGGAACCCGTCGACCAACAGCCCACACTCGTAATTCAGCGACGGATTCGTCGGTCCGCGAATCGACCGCAAGTTTCGATCGGCGAGCCAATCGCGGACCGCATCGAGCAGCCCGTCGGCCACACTTTGGTCGTCGATGCTCTCGAAGAATCCGAAGAACCCCCGGTTATCGTGGTGTCGTTCGTTGTGGGCCTTGTTGGTCAGCGCCGCCACCCGACCAACCGGCCGGCCGTCGCGCAAGGCCAGAAACGTCTGAATCTCGTTCTGCTCGTAATAGGGGTGTTTTTTGTAATTCACTAACTCCTTCTGATTCAACCGCAGCGGCGGCATCCAATTTGGATCGTCGCGATACAGAGCCCAAGGCAGTTCGAGAAACGTCTTGCGCTCGCGGCGGGTGCGGACGGGTTGAATGACCAAATCGGGCATGGAGGCAGCTTTCAGACACTTGGCGGATGAACGTGGCACATCTATTGTTTAACGGCAAGCCGCAGGCGACTGCGTTTCAAGTCGGGCGTCCATTCAAAACACAGTCGCCTGCGGCTTGCCGTTAAACGAGCCACCGACAGCACAACAATCTACCGTTTCGAGGCGCCGAACGCCAGCAGACGTTGCCGATCAGCGATCCATCGAGCAGCGTCGCCGCCGGAAGATGCAAACCGCAAACATCGCCGTCACCATGAGCAGAAAAGAAGACGGTTCCGGCACCGCCGCTTCGCCCAACACGGCCTGCGGTGAGTCGGCCGGTCCGGGACCGGTCCAGTCGGCGAGCATCACGGTCATGTCCGCGAAGTTGACGGGCGTGATGTCGGCGTCGACGAGATTGCCAAGCTCAGGGCCAACATTTTTATTCCAGTTGGCCAGCAAAATCGTGAAATCTTCGAAGTCGACGAAGCCGTTGCCGGTCAGGTCGCTGAAAGCTGCAGCCGTGGTGAAAATATGAGCGGAGCCGGAGCCGCTGCCGTCGTCGTCGTCGTCGCGTGCCCCGACAAGCACCCTGCCGCCGCTGATCGCCACCGAGCGGGCGAATCGGTCGTCTAACGCGGCGTCGGGGGCCGTAAGTTTGAAGAGTTGCTTGCCGGTGGTCACGTCGAACAGATAGGCCGCGCCGGAATCTTTACCGGCGTCATCGTCATCGCGCGCGCCGATAAGGGCTCTGCCGCCGCTGATTGCCACCGAGTAACCGAACAAATCGCCCGCCGCGGCGTCGGAGGCGGTAAGTTTGAAGAGTTGCTCGCCGGTGGCTGTATCGAACAGATAGGCTGAGCCGGATTCTCTGCCCGCATCGTCGTCGTCGCGTGCCCCGACAAGAACCCTACCGCCATCGATCGCCACGGAATAACCGAAACTGTCGCCCGACCGCGCGTCGGAAGCGGTCAGCCGGAGGAGTTGATTGCCAAAGCCCGGGCTGCGGGGGTCGGCGTCGAACAGGTAGGCCGAGCCGGAACGCAATCCGGTGACGTCGTCGGGCGCCCCGGCGATGGCCGTATTTCCGCTGATCGCTACGGAGTGTCCGAACTGTGCAGATCCCACGTCACCGGCAGCACTAAGCTTAGCAATTTGAATGCCGCTGCTGACGTCGAACAGGTAGGCCGCGCCGGACGGCGTAAGCTCCCCGCTGCGGCGCGCTCCGACGATGGCCGTATTGCCGCTGATGCCGACGGAAAAACCAAATTCGTCGAAGTCCGTGCGGTCGGCAGCGGTCAGCTTAAAGAGTTGCTCGCCGGTGGTTACGTCGAACAGGTAAGCCGAGCCGGAGTCGATGCCTTCGCCAGATAGCGCAGCGTCATCTCGGAACGCCCCGACAATCGCCAGATTGCCGCTGATCGCCACCGAGGCGCCAAACCGATCGCCCGCCGCCGCGTCGGAGGCGATTAGCTTGAAGAGTTGCTGGCCGGTCGTCACGTCGAACAAATAGGCCGAGCCGGAGTTACTGCCCGCCTCGTCGTCCCCACGTGCCCCGACAATGACCGTCGAACCGCTGATGCCCACCGAGTAGCCGAAAAAATCTCCGGCCGTAGCGTCCGCAGCCGTGAGTTTGGTTTCTACGTCAAACTGTGCCCAGGCCGCGCGTTCGATGGCTAAAACGAGCGCCAGCGAAAGACAGGCTGTCGCCGCCCCGCGGAGATGCCGCCGAGCAATGGCGGCTGTGCGATTGTGAAAATCTGCGCTGACAATCATGGCGGTTGATCTCCCCAGGGCCTCTCCAATGCTTCTCTCAGCCAGCTGTTAGGTTGATCGTAATATAGTTTTTGGGGGTTGCAAGCAAATTCTCGCCCCTCCAAGAAATCTCGATTACCTCGAAAATTGGGCTGCACACGCATGTCGTATCGCGTCAACGACACGAAAAGAGGCCTGTCACTCAGCCCTCGGTTCTTACCGCAATCTGTACGAACCGGGGGCTAACGCTCCGCGGCTGATGAATAATCCGGGCTATCCTGTAGCGGCTGATTCAGCCAACTCCGATGCTTAGCCTCGGCACAGCAGACGTGTTCGCAAGTGTTATCAATAAGAACGATTGTGCGGCATAAAATAAATCATATTGATCCATTAAGAATCAGATTGATGTCGTTTGTTGGCTATGCTGAAGCGCGGGGATCGTCATCGTGATGCAACGTAAGTATTTACGCTAAAGCCGGTTATGTAATTTTTCATGTCGCGAAACAATGCTGTGGCACGGTGATTGCCTTTTCATACCAGCAGACAAACGAGGCACACAGCCAAACTACTCCCCGCAACACCGTCACGAGAGGATTGAGCCATGAAGACCCTACTTTCTACCACCGCCGCTTTGTTGACCCTGGCCGCTTTGGCCGCGCCGGCCCAGGCCGATTCGCTGGAGCACATCGACCGTTACGCTGTTGCGGTGCAACGTGAGGCCGCCAGTATTTGCTGGGAAATTCGCCGCGAATTTCGCCACAATCCGCATTACGGGCATCTGTACCGGGATGCCTACGACTTGTACCGTGCGGCTTCGCATATCCACGAGGTCGCTCATCATAACAGTGGAAGCCCGACCGCCATGCGTCACATTCGTCGCGACGCGGCGATCCTGGACAGCAAGATGCACCACATTCGCGGCGTGGTGGCCGACATGCGACGCGATTTGAGCCGCCGCCTGCGTGCCCACGGCGGACATCGGCCCCGCGTCGATCTACACGTCGGCAACGGATTCAGCATTCACCTCGGCGGTCGCGGCGGTCACTATGACCGTGTCGATTGGCACACCGAGGACGACCTGTCCGCCCTGCGGAGCCTTGAGCGAAGCCTAACCTCGCTGGCACGAACCATCCACCACCTGCAAAAGGATCTTCGCTAACCATCCATGTAGGAGGCGTCTCCGACGGCGATCCATCTAGGTGGCGAAGCACAAAAGCAGCATTTTCCCACCCCATCCCAACCGGGCCGCCGGAGCATCGTCTCCGGCGGCCTGTTTTTCGTTGTGGTCTTGGCAACCAGAACGTGGTAAAATGGGGCATCACAAGACAACCTCACGGACAGCCCGATGGAACCCGCAAATCAAAACACCATCATTGGCGAAATCCTGGAACCCTTCACTGACTCCTTAACTCCAGAGTCAGCAAGGAAGTTTGCCAATCTCAAAGTCAAGCCATCGGTTCAGGCCAGGGTCGACGAGCTTGCTGCCAAGGCGAACGAAGGCGAGCTTTCGGACGCCGAGCGGCAAGAGTACGAAACATTCGTCCATGTGGGTAGCATCTTTGCTCTTTTGAAGGCCAGGGCCAAAAAGGTCACATCTGACCTGTCGAGCGCCTAATGGATGAGGCAACTAGAATTCTCGTTCGCAAGCGCGCGGGCTACCGTTGCGAATACTGCCGGCTTCACGAGGACGACGACGCCTACACGTTTCACGTTGAGCACATCATTGCCCGCAAGCACGGTGGCCTAGATGACGAAAGCAATCTGGCCCTGGCCTGCCAGCAATGTAATCTCCACAAGGGTTCCAATCTTTCCGGCGTTGACCCGCGGTCCGGGGAAATTGTTGAACTCTTTCATCCCCGCCAAAAGATTTGGTCCGAGGATTTTTCGCTTCGAGAATACCGAATGGTCGGCCTCACTCCATGCGGTAGAACCACGGTCAGTGTGCTCAACATGAATGACTTAGACCGCGTCAACCTTCGCGAAGAACTTCAGTTTCCTGACGGACGGCGATAGCCCTGTCATCCCACAATGCGGTGCTGCAAGCTCGATTCCCGCCAAGTATGCTACATTTGAGGGCTACGATGCAACGCCTCCCAGAATCAAATTCTCCGCCAAAACCAACAACCCCCATGGCCGGCACCACCACCTGTTGGCAGGCAGAAATTGATCGGGCGATCGACGATCGCTTCGAGCAGATGGTCGAGGTCCGCCGGCATCTGCACATGCACCCGGAGTTGAGCGGCGAAGAGCACCAGACCAGCCTGTATCTTTACCAACTGCTCGACGACGAAGGCGTCACCGTGCAACTCGGTCCTGAGGGTCGCGGGGTGATTGCCGACGCCATGCTCGGCGAGCAGGCTGCCCGCATCGCCTTGCGGGCCGACATCGACGCCCTGCGGATTCGCGATCAGAAACAAGTCGAATACCGCAGCCAGCGCGACGGCGTGCTGCACGGCTGCGGGCACGACGCCCACACGGCAACATTGCTGGGCGCAATCTTGGCAATTCACGAATTGGGGTCTGCCGGCAAGCTGCCCTGGCCGGTGAACTGGCGCGGCATTTTTCAGCCGGCCGAAGAAACTTGCACCGGCGCGAAGGAGATGATCGAGGCCGGCGCGCTGCAAGGCGTCAAGGCAATTCTCGCCACACACGTGGACCCCACCCGCCGCCTTGGCACGATCGGCCTGCGCAGCGGTGTGCTGACCGCCAACTGCGACGCCATGGAATTGACCGTGATCGGCCAGGGCGGACATGCCGCGCGGCCGCACGAGTTGATCGACCCGATCGCCGCCGCCGCCCAATTGCTCAGTTCGCTCTATATGTTCGTGCCGCGAGCAACCGACAGCCTCGACGCCGTGGTGGTCAGCATCGGGCAGATCATCGCCGGCGATAACCCGAACGTGATTCCCGAACAGGTTCAGTTGTACGGCACGCTGCGAACGCTCGATCAAGACGTCCGGGTCAGAACGATGCGGCACATCGAACAACTGGCCCGCGGCATGGCCGAAACTTCCGGCACGCGGATGCAGGTGCGATTTCATCAAAGCTCGCCGTCGGTGGTGAACGACGTCGAGCTAACCTCGCTGCTTAAGCGATCCGGCGAAGACGTGCTCGGCCCCGATCACGT
>JADFKK010000179.1 GCA_022564995.1 Planctomycetota bacterium
AGACGAGCCAACGGACGTCGAACCGCAAGGATCGTCGTCCGCGTCGGAATCGACGGATGCTGAGACGTAGGTTATGCTTCAGCATAACACCTCGCCCGCCGCGACATTGCGAAGGTTCTGTTATGCTAAAGCATAACCTACGCGGCCGTCCGCAATCTGTACCCCGAAGGGGTTTAAGGGTAACGAAATAAAAACGCTCTTTTACCCCAACGGGGTTACACAGGCGGGCCGTTCGATTTGCGAGCCCACATCTGTCACCCCACGGGTCACAATCGGGGTTTCTTGGCGGAATTCTCCTCAAACCGGGTCGAAACTTGGTTCTGGACGGGTACTTGCCTCCTCGCCGGAAAATGGATACCATTTCTGTCGGGAATGACTGGTCACCCGTGTGGTTCCACATCATCCTGGATCTTAGGCTCTTCTAATTCCTAGGAGACGCAATCGTGGCCAGTCAGCCTGAGCGAACGTCGTCGAAGACAAACGAAGCTAACGCTTCGACCACGCCGCTGATTCCGACAACGCTTTCTCAACTCTGCGAATCTCCCGACGAATTCCTCGATCAACTGGACATCGCCGCCCTGAATCTCATGTGTGCCAGCGGGTTGCGGTGCGCCGATAATCTCGACGCCGGCCAACTCCTCGACTGGCTCGATGAGGCCGCACACCACGTCGAACTGGAGACGCGCCGACATTGGTATCGGTTTCACGATTCGCCCGGCACGTACAACAACTCGCCCGGTTACTTTTGCTGCTACTTTCTTTTGCAGGCGTTGCAAGAGGACTTGGGTGTCAAATACAACCCGGCGCGGGTGCGCGATCCGAGTTTCCAAGACCCCAAGTGTCTCGAACCCGATTTCAGCGATTCTCGCGACCTTTTTATCCACGGAATCATCGACGGCCCGGGCGGAACCTGTGCGTCGATGCCGGTGCTTTACGTGGCGGTCGGCCGCCGGCTGGGCTATCCACTCTACTTGGTCGAAGGACGCGGACACCTGTTTTTCCGATGGGACGACCCGCGCGGCGAACGGCTCGGGATCGCCGAAACCTTCAACGTCGAGGGTGCGGGCGAAGGCATCTCGTCCTACCCGGACGATCACTATCGCACATGGCCCGAGCCTTGGTCCGCGGCCGACGAAGCCGGCGGTTGGTATCTCAAGTCGTTAACACCGACCGAAGAACTCGCCGCGTTTCTGTCCACGCGCGGCGAGTGCCTGCTCGACAACCGGCGCCTCGAAGATGCCATCCAGGCGTATCGATGGGTCTGCGGATTGCTGCCCGGCAACCTTCGTTATCGTTCGCGGCTAGAGAATTTCATCAGGCGGCGTCCATCGGCGATTCTCGAAATCCAAGAGATGATCGCCTTCAGCCGCGCGGCGCGCGAGCGCGCCAAGCCAGGAATGTTGCCGGGGCTTTCCGGAAATCGATCCGCCCCACCCGCGCCGCCGCACAACTACGCTTGCCAGTGTTTCGATTGCCAAAGGGCACTTCAAGCCCTGGAAGGTAAAGGCCATCCTGGTCATGGCGCCCTTTGCGGTTGTTCGCTTTGCCGAAGGTCGCGCGAGTCCGTATCGCCGCCCCCTGCTCCGGGCCATCCGCCGAGCTGTGCATGCACTCAATGTCGCCAGACGCATCGTCAAGCACGAAACTCCAACCATTCACGTAGGCCTCGATAGCATCTCAAAGGAGATCCCCATGTATTCGCCTCCGCTCGGACGCTTCCTCTCGCGCGACCCGCTGCCTCTCAATGGCGAGCCGGACGTCTTGACCGACGGTGATTGGTTTGGCGACCGACTTACGATGATGAAGAATCTCTATGCGTACGTCGACAACAAACCGCTGGGACATACCGATCCATCTGGCAACTCAGAGCTTTCGAGTGAGGCGTATTTGAAGTTCATAAGACTAAAAGCGCCGGCCGCGAAAGGCATTGACGATTTATGGGTGACCGTGTTGAAGCACTACATGTTTAATGATCCCGCTTCTGATTGGTGCTGGGACTGTGAGGACGATATGGAAGAGATTTTTGAAGCTTTCTATCAAGCAGGGAAGGAGACTACGCTCAACGGAAAGAAGTTCGCCTTTCAAGGGCTCCCGAAGAATCTCGCTGGACGCGTGGATTTGACGAAGCACTTTTTTGCTGGTGCTGCTTTTGCGGCAACAGGCTCATGGATTCTGGGAACGATGGCAGGCATTGCCAAAGAAATCAAGGATGCTGGCGCTCATGTGATCGGGAAACACAAGACGGGAGCGGATGTTGACGATCTCGTATTCACGATGATCGGTAGCCAATACGCGGACCATTTCGACACTTGGACCGAGAGCGAGTGTCGTAAGCGAGTGCAGCAGTACATTGACGGCAAGATTACGCTGAGCAAAGCGGTCATGAAAGGCATGCCCGTCGCCGGCTTTAAGGGACATCCACAGGTTGGGGAATGAGCGATAAATCCGAGGCCGTCATGCTTACTCTATCTCGTCGTGTAGCGAGTGTCCGTTTCAGCGTCGTCGAAATCGTGTGGGGGCTCATATTCTTGGTCCTACTCGTGGTCGTACCGATTTGGTACGGCGAAGTCACGATCGGCGTCCTCTGGTGCTTTCTCTCAATTTCGCTGGCGATCCTGCTCAATATCAGAAACCGATCGCGTGGTAAGCAGTGTTTGCCCGCCGGACGCACAGTTTTTCGACAAGCCGTTATAGTATTCTCATTAGCGCCGTTACACAACTACGTGATCCATGTCTTTATTTGGGAGACGTGGTCTGGACCGACGGCGGGAGATCACGCCGCAGGGGTAACGGGAGCCTATTTGTTTTGCATCTTCTTGCCACTTCTTGCCCTGTATTGTTATGGGCCTTTCATTCTGAATTGTTTCGTCGCATTCATTCACGCCAAGTGTCACACGCGATACTCGATGGACGACTGGGTAGAAGCGACACGTAAAACCATTCAACCGCTGCCGTACGTGGCGTCTGTCGCCGTAGTCCTGTGGGTCACGTATCAACAACAGTTCTTCGCGACTCTGTTTCCAAGACACTATTGGTACGACTGGACCGTTGGAGCGTTGGCCATCGCCATGACGTTGGGTCTCGTCGTAGTCGGAATCAATGATTGGCTTACGCATATTCGACGCTCCAGCACCGCGAGCCAAAGCGCTGCTGCCGAATGAGAACACGTCACCGAGTGACACCCGTGACAGGCCGAATGTTCCGCAGTCTCGGTTTCGCACGATGAATCCGGCTTAGAACGAATGCTCGTGTTCATAACCATGAATACATCGAAAAACAGGCGATCCGGTCGTTTGCAACCAACCGGTCCTTTTCGCCCATCTGATTGGTTTGATACTTCCTGGCGTTGGCGGTTGTTGCTTGGCGCGGCCGGCCTGCCTGCGGGAATTGTATATGGTTTCAGCATTGCCGCTGAGCTTTTTCGTGGCGAAGCAGTTTCGGCAGGATTCCTGCCCGGTATCTACTTCGGTGCACCGATTGGAGCGTTGTCCGGCATTGTCGTTGGAGTACTGCTCGGAAGGTGGGTTGACCGGTGGCGAACGAGATTCAATTTAAGAGAATCACTAGCGATGCTATTCATTGTCGCAGCACTCGTCCTTCTGTTCGTTCGGTACGTGTACCCAATGCTGCTGCGGTTTTAGGGACTGATGTTTTGCATCGCAGCATCAATCGCGACCCGCACCTGTCATCCGCCGTCGGTTTCATATATCGTAGAGGGCTGGAATCCCACCGGCCGCCCAGCTTGGGTACGCCGTCCGTTTACCCTCCGAATCTCGCCCTCCCATGACCCAACGAGCCCTTGTTACTGGTGTGACTGGTCAGGTGGGGGCTTACTTGGCGGATTTTTTGCTGGGCAAGGGGTACGAGGTGTATGGGATGATCCGCCGGTCGGCGAACGAGGAGTTCGAGCGGCTGGAGCATCTGCGCGATCGGATCCACCTGGAACATGGCGATTTGCTGGATGAGATGTCGATCGTCAATCTGATCGAAAAGGTGCGACCGCACGAAATCTACAATCTGGCGGCCCAGACGTTCGTGCCGACCAGTTGGTTGCAGCCGGTGTTGACGGGCGATTGCACGGCGCTGGGGGTGACGCGATTCCTCGAGGCGATTCGCAAGGTCGACGAGTCGATCCGTTTCTATCAGGCCAGCAGCAGCGAGATGTTCGGCGCGGTGCAAGAAGAGCCGCAGTCGGAAACCACGCCGTTTTATCCCCGCAGCCCTTACGGCGTGGCCAAGGTTTATGGGCATTGGATCACCGTGAATTACCGTGAAAGCTACGACATGTTCGCCTGCTCGGGCATTTTGTTCAATCACGAATCGCCGCTGCGGGGCAAGGACTTTGTCACCCGCAAGATCAGCGACGCGGCGGCCCGTATTAAGCTTGGCGTGCAAAAGAAATTGAAGCTGGGAAATCTCGACGCCCAGCGCGATTGGGGATATGCCGGCGATTACGTGCGGGCGATGTGGCTGATGCTGCAGCAAGACGAGCCGGACGATTATGTGATCGCCACCGGCGAGAGCCATTCGGTGCGGGAGTGTGTCGAAGTGGCGTTCGGCCACGTCGATTTGGACTGGAACGATTACGTCGAGGTCGATTCGCAGTTTCTCCGCCCGGCCGAAGTCCATCGTCTGCGGGGTGACGCCGGCAAGGCCCGCGAGAAGCTCGGCTGGCAGCCGGAGGTCCACTTCACCGAGCTAATCACCATGATGGTCGACGCCGACCTGGAGCGGGTGCGGTTCGAGTTGGAAAGCGACGACGAGTGATTTCGCCGAGGGGAATTGGCGGCTTTCTCGCATCACCCTTCCAGCCGGCACAACCGCTACTGCATCGACCGCTCGTATAAGCTACATATCTGAAGCGGATTTATCATAACCCGAAGCGTAAGTTTTGAAGGTGCGCATTTTTTAGTCCCGGAGGGACGACATCAAATAGCCTGGGGCGCCAGCCCCAGGGATAATGTCGATGATCCAACGGAAAGCCCCGGAGGGGCGACACACCGTGCGCCGTCGTCCGATGCCGCCGCTCCGCGGCTTTCAGAATTAAATTCGACCACGATTTCCTGGGGCTCGCGCCCCAGGCTATTTGATGTCGCCGCTCCGCGGCTGATTTGCACAACGTCAAAACTCACGCTTCGGGCTACGATTTCACATTTCTTGCTCACGCTTCGGGCTACGATCAATCTCGGCACCCTTCCCTGTAGGAGACGATTACGATGCAACTGGCTGTGGTGGGAACCGGATACGTGGGGCTGGTCACGGGGTCGTGCTTTGCCGACAGCGGCAGTGATGTCTGGTGTGTCGACATCGACGAGGCGAAGATCGAAAGCCTGCGCCGCGGCGAAGTGCCGATCTACGAGCCGGGCCTGACCGAGATGGTCTCGCGCAATCTGGCCGCCGGTCGGCTGCATTTCACGACCGATCTGGCCGAGGCCGCCCAGCAAGCCGAGATCATCTTTCTGGCGGTTGGCACTCCGTCGGCCGACGATGGCTCGGTCGATCTTTCGGCCCTCGATCAAGTTGTTGACGAAATCGCTCCGCATCTGTCCGCCAAAACGATCGTGATTACCAAGAGCACCGTGCCGGTCGGCACGGCGGCGCGCATCTGCGATCGCCTGCGCGAGCTGACCGGCCGCGACCCGCACGTCGTGAGCAATCCTGAGTTCCTCAAGGAAGGCGCGGCAATCGAAGACTTCATGAAGCCCGACCGCGTGGTTGTTGGCGCCCGCGACGAAGAAGTGTTTGAAACACTGCGTACGTTGTATGCGCCGTTCCTGCGAACCGAACACCCGTTCTTGACGATGTCGCCCGAGAGTGCGGAGATGACAAAATACGTGGCCAATTCGATGCTGGCCACGAAGATCAGCTTTATCAACGAAGTGGCCAACCTCTGCGAGCGGATGGACGCCGACATCAACGACGTCCGCCGCGGCATCGGCCACGACAGCCGCATCGGCTTCGCGTTCATGTTTCCCGGGGTCGGCTACGGCGGCAGTTGTTTTCCCAAAGACATTCGGGCGATGGCCGCGATGGCCCGGCAGCACGGCGTCGAGTCGCGCTTGATCGAGGCGGTCCACGAGGTGAACGAGCGGCAGAAGCCGATCATGGTCGGCAAGATCGAGCAACACTTCGCCGGCGATTTGCAAGACCGCACCATCGCCCTGTGGGGCCTGTCGTTCAAGCCCCGCACCGACGACATCCGCGAGGCGCCGGCGCTGGTGCTCATCGACCGGCTGCTCGAGCGCGGCGCGAAGCTGCAAGTTCACGACCCCGAAGCGATGGACAACGTGCGGGCGATCTACGGCGATCGGCTGACTTACATGCGGCAGCCGCTCGAAGCGCTGACGGCGGCCGAGGCGCTGGTGATTATGACCGAATGGGCCGAGTTCCGGCACCCGAATTTCGAGGCGATGCGGCGGCTGATGAACGACCCGGTTATCTTCGACGGCCGCAATCTCTACGAGCCGGCCCAAATGCAGCAAGCCGGCTTCACGTATCACAGCATCGGCCGCGCGCCGGTCAGCGCGGCGCCGGTTCCGCTGTCGCGATAAGAGCGGGCGAAGGGAATCGAACCCTCGTAGTCGGCTTGGGAAGCCGATGCTCTGCCATTGAGCTACGCCCGCTGCTTGGTGATTGCTACAATGATGGTAGCAGCTTGATTATACGCTCTGCCGTAGGGCCTGCGAAAGGCTCCTTTTCGATCTTGTCATTCCAAGGGGTCGATCAGTACACTGTCGCACTGGTATTGGTCCGAAACGAGACGGCACTTCTACTCAAAAATAGGAGAATACTAATGCGGTGGGCGATCGTCTTAGTTGCTTGCTGGCTGCCCGGCTCGGTATGGGCCGCGCCGGACACGGTGGTGGTCTGTCCGGAGGCCTTTCGCGAGGCGCTCGGGCCGTGGATCAAACATCGCACCGAGCAGGGTCACCGGATCGAGTTGATCTCGAATCTGAAATCGGCGCCGCAGATTCGCGCGAAAATTCGCGAGATTGCCAAGGGCAAAGCGTTGCGCTTCATCGTCCTGGTCGGCGATGCCGATCCGGCCATGAAAGACCGCCGAGACATTCGTGCCCGCTGCGTGCCGACCCATTACGCCAAGGCCAAGGTGAACATCTTGTGGGGATCGGAGCCGGAGATTGCCACCGATAATTGGTACGCCGATCTGAACGACGACGTCGTTCCGGACGTGGCGATCGGCCGACTGACGGCCGATTCGCCGGCGGAGTTATCGCGGATCGTCGAGAAGATTCTCACCTACGAACGCTCCGCCAACTTCGGCCCCTGGCGGCGGCGGATTCATTTCGTCGCGGGCGTGGGTGGCTTTGGCAAGGTGGCCGATGCGGTGCTCGAGATGGGCGCCCGCAAGCTCATTACCGACGGCGTGCCGGCCCCGTTCAGCACGACCATGACCTATGGCAGTTGGCGCAGCCCCTATTGCCCCGATCCTCGCCGCTTTCACCAGACCACGCTCGATCGGCTCAACGACGGCAGCCTGTTTTGGGTCTACATCGGGCACGGACACAAGCGCACGCTAGACCGCGTGCGCGTGCCGGGCAACACGCACCACATTCTCGACACCCGCGACGTGGCGAAATTGGACTGCGCCAACGGATCGACGATTGCCATCTTTCTGGCGTGTTACACCGGCGCGTTCGACGCCAAGAGCGATTGCCTGGCCGAGGAAATGCTGCGTCGCAAGGGTGGACCGGTGGCCATCGTGAGCGGATCGCGGGTGACGATGCCGTATGCCATGTCGATGATGGGCACCGCGATGTTGGACGAAGTCTTCATTCGCCGTCGCAAAACGCTTGGCGAGGTCGTGCTGCACGCCAAGCGTTCGATGGTCGCACCGCAGGGATTCAGCACGCGGCGGTTGATGCTCGACATGTTGGCCAAGGCGATCAGCCCGAAAGAGACCGATCTGGCGGAGGAGCGCAAGGAGCATCTACACCTGTTCAATCTGATCGGCGATCCGCTGTTGCGGCTGCGACATCCCGAGCCGATCAAAGTCGACGTGGCGGGCACGGCCACCGCCGGGGGCGAGCTGCGGGTCAGCGGGCGCTGCGCGATCGACGGGCGCTGCACGCTCGAATTAGTCGTGCGTCGCGATCGATTGACGTTTAAGCCGGCCGGTCGGCCGAAGTTCGATGCAACCGACCAGGCGCTCGCGGCGTATCAAAAGGTCTATCAGCGAGCGAACGATCACCGGCTGGTGCATTTCGTGGTGCCGCTGGTCGACGGGAAGTTTGAAAAGACGATTCGCATTCCCGACGCCG
The DNA here is from genome assembly GCA_022564995.1 of Planctomycetota bacterium. Taxonomy (GTDB): domain Bacteria; phylum Planctomycetota; class Planctomycetia; order Pirellulales; family JADFKK01; genus JADFKK01. Next base: position 8,280 of record JADFKK010000179.1, read on the forward strand.
CCCGCGGTGCCTGTCATATTCGCGTCTTCGTCGAGGGCGCGGCCGGCTACGCGGTCGGTGCGGCGAATGTTCGCATCAAGCAGCCGCGGCCGGAAAAACAGTAAGGTTGTAGGAGGCGACTCCGTCGGCGACCTTCCCGTCGATCGGTCGCCGTCGGAGACTGAATGGTCGCCGTCGGAGACGCCTCCTACAAAGAAACAGCCGCGACAGGCAGATGCCGGTCGCGGCTGTTGTTTTGTCACGAAGTTGTCAATACCGACGTGAGCCGCTTAGGCCTTGCGACGGCGGCGGACACCGAGGAGCCCGATGAAGCCCAAGATCACCAGTACGAGGGTCGAAGGCTCGGGAATGACAATGTCAGGGGGGCTCACACCAGCGAACAGCTCCGCGATATTATCGTCGGTGAGTGCCAAATTCCAGATGGCGATGTCATCGATCAGTCCGTTGAAGTCCTTATCGTCGCCTTCGCTTCGGTTGGCCAGCGTCACCGAGTTATCGTTGGCGACGTATACCAAGCCACCCTCGTTATCGCCGGCGTCGGGGTTGCCACCCAAGAGAATTGCGTCGCCGAAGGGAACCCCGTCCACATAGTGCTGGGTCGTGCCACCTCCACCGTCGCCGGTCGCGTCGAACACGCTGGCGAGGTGCGTCCAAGTCTCCTCCAGAACGAGACCCGTCGACTGAGCGTGGTCGGCGTTGTTGATGCGATTGGTGATTTCCCCGTTACGAAGACCGTACTCCAATATCCCGTCCTTGGAGAGTGTGTAATGGCGGCGGTTTCCATCGGGAACAACCGTAAAGGCTTTGACCCACATCGAGACCGTCGAAGCTTCGGCGCCTTCCAACAGCGGCAGGTTGCCGAAATCAACCACCTGATCCGGGGCCGCGAAGTCCAGCGATTGTCCCGCACCGAGAGGGTCGGGAGTGTCGTTGCTGAAAAAGGCGTTAATGACGCCTCCAGCAGTAGGGTCGGCGGTCATGACTCCGGCCACGTCTTCGGCCGCGTTACCGCCGATCGGCACATAGAAAACCAATTGTGGGTGAAATGTTGCTTGTGCGATGCCGGCCAAGGAAACACAAGCTACAAAAACAAGACTGGCTGCAAGGTTTTTCTTCAACATGTTACTTTCTCCCTCGTGATGGATGTCGATTCTCGAAGGGCGTTTACAACCGCCCAACACAACGACTTGAAATAAACTCTTCAGATGCTCCGGCTGCCGGGTCGCGAGGCCGCCATTGCGATTGCTGCGCCTAGGTGCTCGGCTGTTGACGTCTCCTTGTCCTTGTGATCCTTCGCATACTTAGCAAACCAACCATGCCGATGGCTGCCAGCAAGAACGAGGCGGGCTCGGGAATTTCCACGGCCATGGAAAACGACGCGGTCGAAACCGGCGCGAACTCGGCCGAGCCGGCGTCTCCGGCGGCGCCGGTACCCGCGGTTACCGCCACGCCGTTGTAGGTCAACTGAAATTGTCCGCCGACAAAGCCGCTTAGGTCGATGCCCGTCTCGTTGACGCCGATGCCGACGATTTCAGCGGTAATGGAACCGCTGCCGAATAAACCCTCCGGCGACGGCAAAATATCCAACGCAGCCGATCCGACTACGGCGTTCTCATCAAGCTCGAACAGAAACTCCGCCTTGAGCTGAGGGCCGTCTGGATTGTTCGGGTCGTCAAAGAGTAACAGCAAGGGGTCGAGGAAAACCGTATCGGTCGGATCGACGTAACCAAACAGGTCAATGAAGAACAAGTCGAAGTCGGCATCGGCCAACTCGTCGTCGGCGCGAGCCAACCCGAAGCCGACGATGACCTCGTTGCCGAAGCCATCGGGATCGGGGAGATCTTCTTCAAGAAAAGCGATTCCGCTGATAAAGCTGATCTTGGCCTGCGACTCGGATGCGGCGCCGAGGGGGATCGCGATGGCTGCGAGAAATGCCAGACATCGCCAGCGATGGCGAGATGATGGGTTGTTCATAGACTGTCGTTTCATGTAGGCACCTCTTCGATAAACTAAACTGGGAACTAAGCCGGGTGAACTAAGCTGCTGATAAATGAAGGCTGCATGGGGAATGTGAATGTGAGTCGATCTCTGCCGCCACTACGAAAAAGCAACGCGACGATCGGCGATCTGCCGCGCTTCGTCGCACATGGTCGTCATCCCCTCGACGTCGATCACGGCCGGCAGATAAAGCCACACGCCCAACTGCCGTGCCCAAATCTCCTCTTGGATGTTTCCGTCGTTTCCACAGGCAACCAACAGAATGTCGCTGGTCTCGGCGAGCTTTCGCAGCAAAGGGTCAAACCCCTCGGGGCGCTGCCCGGTGGCGCTTTCCAGGTCAACGATCGCCAATTGCAAGAGCGTGCGCAGCGCGATGCGCAATGCGCTGTCGGCTTCGGTGCAAACGACCGTTTCCCAGCCGCTCTGTTCGGCGGAGCGGCGGAGCATGTCACGCCGCAGCGCGTCTTCCGACACGACCAAACACTGAAACAGTCCTGGTTCGGACGATTTTCTTGTAGCCGGATCGGTCAGGACGCTCTTCAACGCTTGTGTCACTTCCAAGTTGGGATAATGCATCAATTACTCTCCGGTATTCATTCTCCTAGGCATCACGGTCAGACGCTCGTGCGCTCACCGTCAGCCCGCGCCGGCAAGCCGCTCAGCAGCGCCGCCACCTGGGGGCTCCTCGCCAAAAGGATCCGGCCCGCCGGGCCACCGCGCGCTACGCTCTTCCTCCGCTCTCGTTCGTCTCGGTTCCGTTCGCCTACAAGCTCGTGCCGGCGATCGGTCTACCAATTCCAACGTTTCTTTCGGCGGCGATGGATGCCATTGAAGCTCTGCGGGCTTTTCCCGCTCCGCGAGTATCGTGGCCTGCGCGTTCGAGGAGTTGCGGAAGTCGTCCTCGGTCGATCGAAGTCGCTTTGATACTCAAACTCGTTTGCAGGGGAATCGTGCAAAGGGCTCATGACTCGCTCCTTATCTCGGAAAATTGATATCTGTTGTTGTGGAGTACGCACCGAAAGCGCGGAGCGTCTACGTCCGGCCACCGCCGCGATCCGACCAGCACTGACAACTTCGCCGCCGCTTCGGCGACAGGCCGCGACAGCGATAGCCGCACTCGTTAGAAGCAATCAATGTGCCAGAAGCGGTTTAATCGATACCGCTTTACCTAATCCCGCTACTCACCGTTGTTTGCGTCGCGCGGCAGGAAAGTAGTCAGCGGCTTGCGGCCAGGCAGCTTTTCACTGCCTTGGTGAAGCCTTGAAAAGAAACTTGCGATAAGACGTTTTGCTATCGCCTGTTACGCCACGACTCACCGATCTGATGAAACTTCCGCGTTCTGGTGAGAGATTTTCGTTATTCGTCAAGCGTCATTCTTGTTGAGCCCAATACGAGTCAAACGACGAAATCAGAATGTCGAAAGAATGACGAAGCACCCATCGATCCTCCCTTGCCACTTGGTTTCTCTTGACGTAGATTGGTGAGTTTGGGTAGAGAATAGGGGGCTCCTCGCCGAAAGGTCTTGTTGTGGCTGGTACGTGCATTATTGGGTTGCAGTGGGGCGATGAGGCCAAGGGGAAATTGGTCGACCTGCTCGCCAAGGAGCACGACGTGGTGGTTCGCTACCAAGGCGGCGCCAACGCCGGGCACACGGTCGTGATCGGCGACGAAAAATACAAACTCTCGCTGATCCCCAGCGGAATTCTCACTCCGGGGGTCAAGTCGGTCGTCACCGGAGGCGTCGTGCTCGATCCCAAGACGATCCTCGAAGAAATCGACGGGCTGACCTCGCGGGCCGTGGCGGTCGAAGAGCGGTTGTTGATCAGCGATCGCACGCACGTCATCTTCCCCTGGCACATGGCCGAAGACGCTGTCATGGACGCCAACCCGGCCGGCGGCGAGAGCATCGGCACGACGCAGCGCGGCATCGGCCCCTGTTATCAAGACAAGGTGGGCCGCTCCTATGCGATCCGGCTCGGCGATTTATATCGTGACGATTTTCGCCAACGCATCGAGAGTATTGCCGACGTCAAGACGCGCACGCTGGCTGGGCTGAACGGCCGCGCTGATCCGATCACCTTCGACGGAGCGGCGATTCATCAGGAATATCAAGCTTACGCCGCGCGGCTAAAGCCCCTGGTGTGCGACACCACCGCGTATCTGCTTGACGCGGTCGAGGACGACAAGCGAATTCTGTTCGAGGGCGCCCAGGGAGCGCTGCTCGACATCGATCACGGCACGTTTCCCTTCGTCACCAGCAGCAACAGCTCCGGTGTGGGCGTCTCCGGAGGATCGGGCGTTCCCGGCCGCTGGATCACCAAGGTGCTGGGCGTGGCCAAGGCCTATTCAACCCGCGTCGGCGGCGGGCCGTTTCCGACGGAACTCGATAACGAAATCGGTCAGCACATCCGCGATTTGGGCAACGAATATGGCACGGTCACCAATCGCCCCCGGCGATGCGGCTGGTTCGACGCGCTGGCCGTCCGCTACACCGCGCGGCTCAGCGGCGTCGACGCCCTGGCCGTGATGCTGCTCGACGTGCTCAGCGAACTGCCCCAAATCAAGATCTGCACTGCTTACGAAATCGACGGGAAGCGAGTGACGAATTTTCCTAGCCACGTCGACGACCTGCGCAAAGCCGTGCCCGTGCTAGAAACCCTCCCCGGCTGGCAACAGGACATCACGGGCGTGCGCCGCATGAAGGATCTGCCGACGGGCGCGAGGGCTTACCTCGACCGCCTCAGCGAGTTGGTCGGCCGGCCGATCGAAATCGTCTCGGTCGGCCCCGATCGCGAGCAGACTATTCTTGAGTGAGGTGAGTCGTTGTTCGCTCCGCGAACGAAACATTTCGTTCGCGGAGCGAACAACGACTATCCGCCCATGTCCGATCCCGCTGCATCAACGAGCGACCTGGACGCCGTGCCGCGCGAGCGCTGGCCCCGGCACATCGCCGTGATTATGGACGGCAACGGTCGCTGGGCCGAACGCCAGGGGCTGCCGCGCATCGAGGGACACCGCCGCGGCGTGACCAGCGTGCGGGCCGTGACCGAAGAATGCTCGCGGCTGAACATCGAGCAGCTCACGCTGTATTGCCTCTCCAGCGAAAACTGGAAGCGGCCGGCGCTCGAACTTGAATTCCTCATGCACCTGCTCGAACAGTACATGATCGAAGAGCGTTCGACGATCATGGACAACAACATCCGTGTGGCGGTCATCGGCCGCCGCGACGACATCCCCGAGGGCGTGCTTCGCGAGATGGACAAGACCATCGAGCTGAGCGCCGCGAACACGGGCACCCGGCTCTGCCTGGCGATTAACTACGGCGGCCGGGCCGAGCTGGTCGACGCGGTGCAGCGAATCGCCACAGCGGTCCAGTCGGGCCAGCTCAACGTGGAAAAAATTGACGAGCAACTCATCTCAAATTATATGTACACTGCCGGCATGCGCGACCCCGACCTATTGATCCGCACGGCCGGCGAAATGCGGATCAGCAATTTTCTGCTGTGGCAAATCAGCTACGCCGAAATTTGGGTCACCGACCGCTGCTGGCCCGAGTTTCGCGAGCCCGAACTTCACCAGGCGATCGTCGAATACGCGGGGCGAGATCGACGTTTCGGAGGGCTGAGCGGGCCGGCGTGAAATGGGGGGACGGAGCCGCCGTGTCCTCACGGCGATGCGTGTGCAGAGCCGCCCTGTCCCCAGGGCGATGCGTGCTGGCAGCATAACGTACATCGCCCTGAGGACAGGGCGGCTCTATCATCCTAACTCCCCCATCCCAAAGGACCATCTTGCTACGTTGGCGAATCATCCTCGGCACGGCTCTCATCTCCACGCTCGTCGGGCTCGGCTGGCTTGATTGGTACGTCGCCGAAACGCACGGCATGGCGGGCACGGTGATGCTGCCTGTGATACTGCTGCTGGCCGCGCTGGCCTCGGGCGAAGTTTTGTGGCTGCTCGAAGGCCGGCAATTGCGCCCCTTGGCTTGGGTTGTCTACGGCGGCAATCTATTGATCGTCGGTAGCAACGCGGTGGCGATCTATTGGAAAGACTACCCGGTGGATTGTCCCGTAGGAAAACTCGGCTGGCCGCTGCTGGCCCTGGCCATCGGGGTGCTGATGGCGTTTGTCGGCGAAATGCGCCGCTACGAAAAGCCGGGCGGGGTGATCGTCAACGTCGCGCTGTCAGTCTTTTCGATGTGTTACGTCGGCCTGCTGCTCAGCTTCGTGATTCACCTGCGGCTCGTCGGCGGCATGACCGCGCTGGCCGCGATGTTGGTGGCGGTCAAAATGTGCGACATGGGCGCCTATGCGACCGGCCGATTGATCGGTCGCCACAAAATGGCCCCCGTGCTCAGCCCCGGTAAAACGATCGAAGGCGCCATCGGCGGCGTGGTGTTTGCTTGCGCCAGCACCTGTGGGCTGCTTTACTGGCTGGGTCTCAATCCGATCTGGCCGAATTGGGGCAAGTGGATCGTCTTCGCCGCCGTGATGGCCGTCGTCGGCATTCTCGGCGATCTGTCTGAATCACTCTTCAAACGAGACATGGGCCGCAAAGATTCCAGCGCCTACCTGCCCGGCTTTGGCGGTTTTCTCGATCTGCTCGACTCAATACTGATCGCCGCCCCCGTCGCCTATTTGCTGTGGGTCGCGTTGATGATGTGGTGAAAAAAGGGGATAAGTCCAATTAAACGTCGGGCCAAGCGTGGTGTTGGCTCATTTCGGATCGCTTAATTGGACTTATCCCCTTTTTTCACGCCGGTTAATCCCTCGTCCGCGCAACGGTTAAACGGAAACGTCGGCTTGATCATTCGTTTTTCACAATGTGGCTGGCTCTGGAGCGGCAGCGGGCAAAGATCACATGGCTAACTCCAACGTCGACAAATGGACGCCGTTTATGTTATCGCTGATGCTGCCCGGGGCCGGACAGTTGCTGGCCGGAAGCTGGATCAGCGATCTTTCGGCCCGTGGTTGCCGCCGGGGGTTTCCGCACGTGTTCATGATCGACGTCGCCCCGTTGAATTTGCCGTCAAATTTGCCGGGCGAGCAGAGTCGGCTTACGATTACGATCTGTGGCAAGTGGACCTCCGCGTGGTTGCCGTTGTCGATCGGTCGCTGGTGGTTGTGGGCCGTGTGCCGCGAACATGGCCGACTTTTGCGTAAGGCACTGTGATTCTCAGGGGCCGATCACCATGAACCGTGACGCACGACGAATTCCCAACCAAACTGCCGGGCCGCGGCGGTGCTGCCTGAAATGTCAATATCCGCTGGGCGAGAGCGGCAAATCAAAATGTGGCTGGTGCGGACATTCATACGACACGGATGACCCGCGTAGTTATTCGCTCCAGCCCGTGTTTCTGCGCTGGAAGTTCTGGTTTCCGGGGCTATGTCTGTCGATCGTAAGCGGCGTGTTGAGTTACGCGGTGTGTCTGATGGCAGGCGACCTGGGGTTAGCCCTGTTTGTGGCGGTGCCCATCAGTTTCGGAGCGATTCTCGGATACTCGGTGCCGCGCGCCGGACCGGTGGCCAGTGTCTTGCTGGGAGCTTGTGCGACGGTCGGCGTCGCCCTCTTGTTGGTGACGGGCGGACTGGCTGGCGCCTTCTGCGGCATGACGCTGGCGGCAGTTTTCACCTTGCCGGTGCTCTTTGGCTTGATTTCGGGCGTGATTTTGCGAAACATTCTCGAACGCACCAGTTGGGATCAACGCTCGTTCTTTCCGATCGTGCTTTTTGCCTTGCTGCCGTATGCCGCGCAGGCGATCGAGTCGAATATCCCCCGTCGCACGGAAGTGGCCACGATTCGCAGCGAGCTGACCATCGACGCCACGCCGCAGGAGGCTTGGCAGGCGGTAATGTTTTACGAAGAAGTCGAACACGACCCGCCCTGGCTGTTGCGACTCGCCCTGCCCAAACCCGTGCGGAGCGTCGGCAACAAACAGCGCGAGGGCGAGGTGGTTCGCTGCTATTACGACCGGGGCTATCTGGTCAAGCGGATCAGCCGCCGCGAGGAAGGCCGGCTGCTGGCCTTCGACGTGATCGAGCAAAAGCTGCACTTCGAACGCGACGTCACGCTGCTCGGCGGCAGCTTCGAAATCATTCCGACCGGCGACGGGCGCAGCCACATTGTGCTCACCACTCGCTACGAGCGCCACCTGAGCCCGGCCTGGATTTGGCAGCCGATCGAGAGCGAGGTCGTCCACACGCTACACGAGCACGTGTTGGAAGGCATGCGTCGACACACGCAGCGGCGTCGTCCGCCGGCCGAGATGCCCGAGCGCCGCTATTCGCCCCAGAAGCAACCTGCGCCGCTGCTCGCGGAAACATCACCATGAGCGATGAATACCAACAAAGTAGCAGCGGCAAGTAAGCGGCAAGGCGCTAGCCGCCGGTATTTCAGGAGCAACACGCGGCGTAACGGACCGGCGGCTAGCGCCGTGCCGCTCACAGGAGGTGACCGCATGAACGATGAATATCGACTAGCGCCAATCGCCAAATCGTCGGAGCCTGCGAATCCGCCGGTCATCGTGTCGGCGCGGGAACCTCGCAAGCCTGCTTCCGGCCATCGACTGCCGCGGTTTCGGCTTCGCGGGCTGCTGCTCTTCGTGGGCGGATTCTCCGTACTCTGTGCGCTTGCCAGCGCCACGGGAATGAGTTTGCCCGAAGCGTTGATCGGTCTCGGCGTTGTGTCTTTCGTCGCGTTGGCAACCGCCGCAGTGATCAGTCTCGGCTATCCGCCCGATGGCACACCTCCGCCAAATGGCGATTGAATGCGGCGGCCTGGCGCGTTGTGGGTGGAATATCCCGACAAACCGTCTCTGTCCAACAGGTTGCCATTGTTTTGCCTCAGTTGGAAAATGAGTGCTGAGTCATACGGGAACGCGATTTCTTGGAGCACAATTCTTGACACGTTTGTTGCTTTTTGTTCGCCAGGAATGGTATAATTCCACGTCGAGGTCATCGACAGCGAAGACAGCCTAGGGCAAGTCGTGAGATACATCACCGAAGCACAAGACCGCATGGACCGCGGCAAGTGAGCGGCAAGGCGCTAGCCGCCGGTAATACACAAACGGCAAGGCGCTAGCCGCCGGTATTTCAGGAACGGCAAGGCGCTAGCCGCCGGTAATACACAAACGGCAAGGCGCTAGCCGCCGGTATTTCAGGAACGGCAAGGCGCTAGCAGGCTGTCGATTTAGTCGACGCGGATGATGTGAGTCCGTGGCTGGGATTCTTAGCGGCTGTTTGTCTTCGGCGTGGGTTTTTTTGCGTTGGGAGCGATGGTGGGCGCGGTTGGGGTCGATAACGACCCCTCAGGCCGAGAATCATCGCGCGAAATTGCCCCTATCTTGCCTAGGCTGC
>JADFKK010000180.1 GCA_022564995.1 Planctomycetota bacterium
ACGGGGCTTCGACCGCCGGGTCACCCCGACACCCGCCCGGTCGGCTACATGGCGAACGAGCAATTACCAAAGTCAGTACCTTTCAACTAACAAGATCAACCAGACTTAACCTGGCGCACCGAATGACACGAATTTACGTGAATGAATCAAGATACAGCACCGAGCATTTGATTTGCGCACCGCGCTGAGTAGATTTCATTCCGACGGATCAAGCTGCACGATTCGCGTACATTCGCGTGATTCGCGGGCGCTTGTGTTTCGATTCACGCGGGGTCATCGATGTATTGGCCGCCCAATTCATCCGAACGAATCGATGGGTGGGCGGCCACTTTCCTTGGCGCCGCGCTATGAGATTCACATCCACTCATGGTGCAGCGAAAACCCAGGCCTTCCGGCCCGGGCTGAGGTTTTTTTCGATAGTTGGCTGGAGTCTTTTCGGTTGTCGGTCGCACTGCTCTACGGATCGAACTTCACCGGCCGGCCGTCGGCGTCGAGGCATTCGATGTGTAGATGTTCGGCTAGGGCGCCTTCTTTGGCGAAAATCTGAACGGTGAGTTCGTTTTCGTCTTCCAGGCGGGCCAGTTCACGACGCTTTTTGTTGCTCAGATAGGTGGCCACTTCGTCGGCTACGTTGACCGTTATGGAGGTCACTTTTTCGTTCTGACTGGCGAGCATCAGCAGGCGGATGACTTCGATGGCCATGCTCTCGGCCGTCTTCACCAGGCCCGTGCCGATGCAGCCGGGACAATCCTTGAAGACGCTTCGCTTGAGGCTGGGGCGAATCCGCTGCCGCGTCATTTCGATCAGGCCGAAGGGGCTGGTCCGCAGGATCTTCGTGCGGGCGCGATCGCGCTTGACCGCGTCTCGCAAGGCTCGTTCGACGTCGCGGCGGTGCTTTTCCTTGCGCATGTCGATGAAGTCGTTGACCACCACACCGCCTAGGTCGCGGAGCCTTAACTGGCGGGCGATTTCCTTGGCGGCGATCATGTTCAGCCGATATGCCGTTTCTTCGGCACCGTCGTTGGTACGAAAGGTGCCGCTGTTGACGTCGATGGCCACCAGGGCCTCGGTCTGATCGATGACCAGCGAGCCGCCCTGTTTGAGCTGCACTTGGCGCTGGTGGATGCGGCTGATTTCATCCTCGACATTGTACTTGTGAAACAGAGGCTGCTTGCCCTCGTAAAAATGGAGCCGATTGACGTGCCGCGGCATGACGAGTTGCAGGAATTCGCGGGCTCGCTCGTAGGCAGCCTTTTCGTCGATATAAATCGCATCGACGTCGCTGCTGAAGATGTCGCGAATGGTGCGGATAATCATGTCGCTTTCTTCATAGATATCGATCGGAGCCGGATATTTTTTGATCCGCCGCACGATCACTTTCCAGAGCCGCATCAGATAGGCCATGTCGCGCGAGAGTTCCTTCTTCGTGCGGTCGGAGCCGGCCGTACGGACGATGAACCCCAGACCCTTGGGCGGATTGAGTTCGTGGAGAATTTGCCGCAGCCGGCGGCGGGTCTCTTCGTCTTCGATCTTTCTGGAGACGCCGACGCGGCCCAGCGCCGGCATCAGCACCAGGTATCGGCCGGGAATGCTGATGTAGGTCGAGAGCGTCGGTCCCTTGGTGCCGATGCCTTCCTTGATGACTTGCACGAGCACTTCGTCGCCGCGGCGCAAAATGTCCTGGATCGGCGGTTTGATCCGCGGCCTGGCGCCGACGCGGCGCGACGGAGCGCGGCGCTGGCGCTGCTGGTCTCCTCCGCGATCTTTTTCGTTGCCTTGCTCGCCGTTCTTATCGTCCTGTTCGCCGTTCTGTTCACCATTCCCGTCATCGCTGTTGTCGCCGCTGTTGTCGCCGTTCGTGTCATCGTTCGTGTCATCGTCGTCATCACCCAGATCGACGTCGAGTCGCTGCGGTCCGGCGGAACCGAGCGATTTGCCGGGGTCGAACCCGCCCTGCCGATAATACTGCGGTTCCACGTCGCTGATGTGCAAGAAGCCATTGCGTCCCACGCCGAAGTCGACGAAGGCCGCTTGAATGCTCGGCTCCATGTTGACGATTTTTCCCTTGTAGATATTCCCCACGTAGTTATCGTGTCCCGTGCGTTCGATGTACAGCTCTTCCAGGACACCATCCTCAACGATCGTTACCCGACATTCCTCGGGCTGCGAAACATTGATAAGCATTTCTTTTTTCATGTTGTTTTTTTCGTGTTGTTAGTTCGACAACTACGTTTCGATCTCGATTAGGTTTCGAGCTCAACTACCGTGCGCGTCAGGTAACTACCGCTCGTTTGGGCTTCGGCCAGTCCGATTGCCTCGAGCACTTCGCGCGGCCGGGCGCTGGCCTGCCGTGCGGCGCGCAGTTTCATAAGGACCGAGTCGTCGGTCAATTCGAGCCGCTCGATGAACGGTCGAATGTCCAGCGGCTCCGCCCGCCCTGGGCGCTCGACCGAATACGAATCGACCGCCAGCAGCGCGTCGATGGGTTGCTGGAGGGATTCTCGCCGCTCGGCGGGAATCGGCAATTCGTAGGTTGACGAGCGAATCTGAGCTTTGCGCGTGCCCTCGGGCAGGACTTCGATCGACTTGAACGTCAATCCGGCCGGAGCCAGCGGCACCAACGCCGAGCGTAGCTCGTCGGCCGAGTATTCTTTTGCGAAGTCGATGTCCATTACCTCATCGGTTCCGGCGATTCCCAGGGCCAGGGCCGCGGGAAAACTCATTCTCGCCTTGGGATGAAATCCTTCGGTCATGCTCAAACGCAAGTCGGCCCGGCGAAACAGCCGCTCAAACGTGCGTACCAGGTCACGGTGGCTTATCAGTCGCAGATCGTGCTCCTTACAGAAGCGAATGCGTGTACGTTGTCGAATCATTTCGTTAAACTTTATCCCCGCTGCTACGAGCCGCGGAGGCCGGTAAATTGTGAATCGTATTGTCCGACGGAATCTACAGAAAAACTCGAAATCCTAAGCACGAAATCCGAAACAAATCACGACCGCTACGTCGCCAGTTCCGGGACCGTCTTCTTTAATTCCTCCTTCAGATAGACTCTTGTTTCCCGCGCGTTTTCCATCGTCATCACATGTCGGGAAATCGATTCGCACTGCTCGATGGCGACGCTTCGACAGATCTTCTTGATTTCGGGAATGGCGCCCGGCGTAACACTCAAGCGGCGAAACCCCATGCCCAAAAGCAACATCGTGTAGGTCGGATTTCCGCTCATTTGGCCACACAGCGTGAGCGGCGTTTGGGCGGCGCCGGTTGCCTGAATGGTCATGTCGATCATCCGCAACACGGCCGGATCGACAGAGTTGTATAGCCCGGCCACGTCCTTGTTTCCGCGGTCGACGGCCAGCGTGTATTGAATTAGGTCGTTGGTCCCCAGGCTGACGAAATCGACTTCTTCGACAAAGCGGTCGATCATCATCACTGCGGCCGGCACCTCGACCATCATGCCAATCTGTAGATCGCGATTAAACTCGATGCCCTGCTCGTCGAGATCCTCCATCACGTCGGCCAGCACCATTTTCGCCTGCCGTAGTTCGATCAGCGTGGAAATGAGCGGAAACATGATCCGCACGTCGCCCAGCACGCTGACCCGCAATATCGCTCGCAACTGAATCCGAAACAGCGGCAGGTTCCGCAGCGATAGACGGATGCTGCGCAGACCGAGCACCGGGTTGCGCTGGTCCTCCGGCTCGGGCAGATACGACATCTTGTCGGCACCCAAGTCGAGCGTGCGGATCACGACCGGCCGATCACCCATGTGTTTGACGACGTTGGAATAGGCGTCGAAATGGACCTCTTCGGTCGGCTCCACTTTGGCGCCGAGATAGAGAAATTCCGTGCGATAGAGCCCGATTCCGTCGGCGCCGCGATCGGTGCAGTGAGAGACTTCGTGCGGAAATTCAATGTTTCCGTAAATCCGCACGCGCTGGCCATCGAGCGTTTCGGCCGGCAGATCGCGCATCGATTCGAGCTTGAGCGCCAGCGTGCGATGGACTTCGGCCTCGTGCCGATAGCGGGCGATCGTTTCCTCATCAGGTTCAAGAATCACCTGGCCGTGATCGGCGTCGATAATGACCAAATCGCCACCGGAGACGTCGGTCAAGAACGGCCCGGTGCCGACGATGGCGGGGATTTCCATGCCCTCGGCGACGATGGCGGTGTGGCTTCCCGGGCCGCCGACTTCGGTCACAAATCCCTTGACGAAGGTGCGATCCAACGTGGCCGTTTCGCTCGGCGTCAGATTGTGGGCAAGCACCAGCACGGCCGACGTAAGGTGCGTCAGTTCCTCGCGGCGGTGGCCCAGCAGATGGCGTTGCAACCGCTTTTCGATGTCGAACACATCGGTTGCCCGTTCGGCCATGTGGCTGTTTTCCAGCGACTGAAACACCTTGGCGTAGCGGCGCAAGGTGCGGCTGACGGCATATTCGGGCGAATAGTGCCGTTGGCGAACGAGATCCTCGATTTCGTTGCGCAATTGCTCGTCGCGGAGCATTTGCAGATGGGCGGAGAAGATGGCACCGTATTGCGAGCCGAGCTGGCGGGAGACGGAGTCCCGATTGCGTTCGATTTCGCGACCGGCAGCGTCGATTGCCTGAGTAAGGCGTGCTAGCTCGTCGTCGACCGCGTCGCGCGCAATGATCCGCCGAGGGATGCGGAATCCCTCGTTGTCCATCACCAGCGCTTCGCCGATGGCGACGCCGGGCGAAACGGCAATACCCTGCAGTATCTGCATGTGACCCTTTCGCGGCTGCGCTCGCGACTCAGGATCGCGTGCCAAGTGCCGATGCTGTCGGCGGCGCGCGATCAACCGAGCCATGGCCGTGAGGCCGGAGCACAGGTCGTCGTCGGGCTGTCCAAGAAAAACGCCTCACCAAAGCACGGATGTGCGGGGCAAAACAACAATGCCGCAGCCCGTGCTTGTGCCGCTTTTTAGGACGGTCACGCGTTTTCCTGGTCTTGGTCCGATGATTTTTGTGTTTCTTCTTCGGCGTGCGTCTGTTCGTTGGCGTGTGTTTCCTCGTCAGCAAAATCGCTTTCGATTAACCCCGCCAGAACGTCGAGCGCCTGCTGAGCATCGTGGCCGGTCGCCTCAATGTATAGCTGAGCCCCTTTGTTGGCGCCTAGCGAGAGGATGTCCATGATGCTCCTGGCTTCCGCACGCTGGCCGTCCTTTATTACTTCAATTCTTGAGTCAAATTGGTTAGCCGTCTTGACGAACCGATCCGCAGTCCGCAGGTGCAATCCCTGGGGACTGACCACCGTTACCTTACGGGATGCAGTCGTTTCGCTCATGGCTACCAACAACGGGTCTTAACTGACGAATTCGTTGTTATCGGCCTCGGTCAGCAGCGATCTAATGTCCTCGGCGGAATCCGCCTGCTTGAGGAATTTACAAAACGTCTCGTTACGCAACTGGCGAGAAATGTTCTCCAGCGCTCTCAAGTGGTCACCGGGACGATCCGGGGGAGACACTAAGACGAAGAAAAGCTGCACTTTCTCGCCGTCGAGGCTGTTGAAGTCGACTCCCGGCTTGCTGACGCCGACGGTTCCCACCAACCGCTCGACGCTAGGATGTTTGGTGTGGGGCACCGCCACTCCGCGGCCAATCCCCGTGCTTCCCAACTCCTCGCGTTTCATGACAGCGCCCACAATGCTGTCCATCTGGTCGCCGTCGATCTTGCCGACATCAAGCAGGGCCTGGATCAATTCGCGGATCACCTCTTCCTTGTCTTCGGCCTCTAAACCCGACTGGATCGCCTCGACACTCACAAAGTCGGCGAACTTCATACGTCCATCTTCCTTTCTCGCACCGCTGGGGGCATCGCCCTAGCGGTGATGATCTTGGATCTTTTCTTTGTGTTTACGCAACTGCTGTTCCATTTTGTGCATCACGGCGTCGACAGCACTCATTAAAGTCGACGACGACTCAGACGCGACAAAATCGTGTTTGTGCTCGGACGACGCCCTCGCGTCGACCGACGGAGACTCCTCATCTTGAAGGTCGACCGTAACCTCGATCGCCGTGAGCCGCTCGAAAATTCGGTTTAGTTTCTCGAATTTCGCGACGACCTTCGCCTGCGATGCCTCGCTCAGATGCCCGTGTCGGACCGAAAGATTAATCTGCACCGAACTAGTTCCTCCTACTATCCCAAGCGGTCCAATTCTGCCACACGATAACAACACATGCCGACCAACAACGGGAGCGGGGTTATCTTAACCGCACAAGGCCGTATCGACAAACGCAAACCAGCGCTATGTCCCTGCGGCCCCGCCCATGCCGCGCCTCCCCAGCGAACTCTGGCGAGTTTGGCGATGCTGCGGCGCCCCTAGTCTACCCTTTTTTGACGCGGCCCCAAGGGGTGGCCGGACAGCGATGCCAAAGCTGCCTGGCAAGCCCGCTGTGTTAATTGCGGGTAACTCGGTTTCGAGCGAGATCTACCCGCCAGAAGGAGGCTGGTGAGCCATGGCGAGTCGGCAGTCAGCCCCAGACATAGCAAATAGGGCTAATTCATTCCCACGGCAGACCGTACAATCGGGCGATCCCCCCAAGGGCACTTACTTTGAGCGGCAAGGCGCTAGCCGCCGGTGAATCTACGTTGCGTTTTCCCGCACAATACCCGCGGCTAGCGCCTTGCGGCTCACCCCGATGGCAGCCAAGATAAACGGCATTTGACAATACCCCCCGGAAATGTATCGATGAGCAAAACCCCACTCGAAGACGAAATTCGCCAGCTTCGCCAGCGGGTCGCTGAACTGGAAAGCGTCGACGCGCAGCGTGCGTCCGCCATCGACGCCCTGCGGCAGAGCGAGGAGCGTCTGCAGAATATCCTCGACGAGACCACTGCGGTCGTCTACCTCAAGGACCGCGAAGGGCGGTATCTGTTGGTAAACCGGCAGTTCGAGGAGCTGTTTCACATCTCCAAAGCGGATGTTGTCGGAAAAACAGATCTCGACCTGTTCCCCCTTGAGGTGGCCCGTGAATTTCGTAAGAACGACTTGCATGTGCTCGAAGCGCGAGCGTCAGTGCAATTCGACGAGGTCGCGCCTCACGATGACGGCATTCACGATTATATCTCGGTAAAATTTCCGCTTCGCGACGCCAGCGGCGAGCCGTACGCGGTTTGCGGCATCTCGACCGACATCACGGAGCACAAGCGGACGTTGGAGAAGCTTCGCGATGAAGATCGCATTCTTAAGAAACTGCTCGATTTGCAAGAGCGCGAGCGGCGGCTGGTGGCCTACGACATTCACGACGGGTTCGTGCAATACGTCGTCGGGGCCAAGATGATCCTTGAAAGCGCCGCGCGAAAACTCAAGGACCAGCAGATTCCCGAGGCCGAAGGGTTGCTGCAAGCCGAGCAATTACTCGCCAAGGCGATCGAGGAAGGCCGCCGCGTGATCGGCGATCTGCGGCCCATGATCATCGACGAAAAGGGGATCGTCGACGCGATTTACTATCTTATCGCCGAAGCGGGGGGCGGGCAAAATCCGGCGATCAGTTTCAGCCACGACGTGCAGTTCGACCGCCTCGATCCGTTGATGGAAGGGGCCATGTTTCGCATCGTACAGGAAACGCTGACCAACGCTTCGCGGCACAGCCAGGCCGAGCACGTGACCATCGCCCTGACACAAATCGACGATCAGGTGTACCTCGAAATCCGCGATGACGGTATCGGCTTCGATCCGGCCAAAGTCTCCAAAGAACGCTTCGGGCTAGACGGCATTCGCAAGCGCGGCCAGCTCTTCGGCGGCAGCACATCGATCGAGAGCAGCCCCGGCCACGGCACGACGATCAAGGTCAGCTTGCCGATCAGCCAGCCGTGAGCAATGACCAATGACGAAGGAATGACGAATTCCCAAATACCGAGAAGTCGTTCAGGAACAATTCCCGCATTTCGCGATATCCAGCGAGCGTCGGCCGTGAGGCCGACGGTGATTCGTTGATTCGTTTCAGGGCGTTGTGCGAGCGGCTGTACTACCCCCGAGCTAACACTCAGGGCTCGCCTGGGATCACGCCGGCTTGCTCGTCGGCGCTTCCGTTGCTGCGCAGCAGCCAGGCGACCATGGCCGGCAGGATGACCAAGTCGCCGATGAGTGCCGAGGCGATGGCCGTGCAGGAGAGCCAGGCGAAGAGCCGGCTGCTGGGCATCTCGCTGAGCGTCACGCTGCCAAAGCCGGCCAACAAAATCAGCGTAGTCATCACCAGCGCGCGGCCGACCGCCAGGAAAGCCCGCCGCACCGCCGCGGGCACGTCGCCGCCCGCCGCCAATTCTCGCTGAAAACGATTGAGAAAGTGAATCGTGTCGTCAACCGCGATGCCTAAACAAATGGTGAACACGATGACCGTGGTCAGTTGCAGGGGGATGTCCATGACGACCATCACCGTCGAGGTGACCACCAACGGGAAGACATTCGGCAGCAGGCTCAGCAGCCCGAAACGAAAGGAGCGAAACACGAGCGTCATCATGAGAAAAATCACCGCGGCGGCCAGCCCCAGGCTCCAGGCCAAGTCGATGATCATCTGGTCGATGCTACCGGTGGCCGCGGCAACGGTGCCGGTTAGGCGCAGCGAGACGCCGTCGCAATCGGCCTCGATCTGCCGCAGTTCCTTCCGCAACGACGTGAGCATCTTCTGGTGATGGGCGGAGCCGACGTCGCGAACCCGCGCGCTGACGATCGCCCGTCGCGACTGCTGCGAAAGCAATCGGCCGAGCAAGTCATTGAGCGGCTGTCCGAGCAGTGTCTCCTTATTCCTCTTCACGTCCAACAGTATCTTCAGCCGTTCCTGCCACGTCCCCAGCGCCTCGGGCAGCGACTGGGCGACGTTGATGACCGACAGCGGATATTGAGTATCAGGATTTTTTTCAAGCACTTGCTGCGTGCGCTCGATCGCCTCCAGCACCTCGGGCGAGTTAATGTTCCGCGACGCGTCCCACTCGACGAGCACATACGTGATCAGCGAACCACCCATGTGCTCGTCACAATGCCGCAGTGCCTGAAACGACGCGTTTTCGGCAGGAATCGTCTCGGTCAACCAACTGTCGGGATGCAATCGCAAGGCGGAGGTGGCCAGCAGCATCGTCACCACAACACCGACGGCCGTCACCAGCGGCGCCCGGGCGATTATGCGGTCGATCAACGCGCCGGCCAAGCGCTGCGACAGCGGCGTCTCCGCCGGCTCGCTCTTGCCTTGGATGTATCGCCCCAGGCTGGTGCTGCACAGCAGCGGCACGGTCGTGAGCACGGCCACCATGGTAAAGAGCGCCCCCGCGGCACAGGCCAGGCCGAAATACTTGATGATTTCCGCCTCGGCCACCAGCAATGATCCGAAGCCCACGGCCGTGGTGACCGAAGTCATCATGCAGGCCAGCCCTAAATGGCGCAGCGCGTCTTTCGATGCTTCGAGCGGCGTGCGCCCGGCGGCCAGCGAGCGACGGATGTCGGCCATTAAGTGGACCGCATCGGTCAGCCCGACGACGATGATCAGGGTTGGCAGCACGACGTTAATGACGTTCAGTTTTTCGCCGACCCAGCCCATCGCGCCGAGTGTCCAGACGGCGCCCAGCGCGCCGGCTCCGCTGACGATCAGCGCCGGCCAGATTCGGCGAAACAACGCGATGGCCGTCAGAACGCTCAACAGCGCTCCGATGATGGTGAATTTCACTGCGTCGCGCTGCACCGCCTGATAAATCTCGACGCGAATCGGCGGGATGCCGGTCAAGCGCACGCGCACGCCACTCTTGTGGGTGGCCGCTTTGGCGGCTCGACGGATTTCGCCGATCAACGGCGCGATCTGCACGATCGAATCGCGAGTCGAGTCGAGTTTGACGACGACGAGTTGCGTGTGGCCATCCTCGGAAAGCATGTGGCCTCGAACCATTGGATGAGCCGGATGATCCGGATCACCCAAAGCGGTGCGGCGCGCACGCTCAAAGGCTGCCACGTCGGCGTCTACGTCTGGCAGAAGATTTCTACCAAACGGCAGCGAAGACGGCTCGAACGTCCGCACATCGTCCATGCTGTAGACCGCCTCGACGCCGTCGATCGCGCCGACGTCTGCGACCAACCGCCGCAGTGTACCGACCGCCGCGGGGGTAAAGAAGTTGTCTGCTTCGAGCACCAGCAGACAATCGGACTCGTCGGACCCGAAGTCCTTGAAAAACTCGTCAAGCGTGCGAAACTCTTCGCTCTGCGTCTGGTAAACTCGTCTGGGAACGTCATCGAACCCCAGCCGCGTAATGCCCACCGCCGCCCACACGGTCATCAGAACCAGGAACACCGCAATGGCTGGTCGGTAACGAGCAAACAGATCGGCCAACCGGTCCAGTTGCAGCATCGGCTCAGGGCTTTCGGGGGAAGTGAAGTCGATCAGCCGCTGGGCGTTAGCCCACGGTTTTTCCACTTCGCGGTCAATCTCCTCGGGGAACCCGGACGCCAGCGCGTCGCGGCTCATGTTTCCGAGACAAAACAACAGCAAAGCGGTGGTTGTACGGCCCGACTATACCAGATACCCGTAATTCCCGTCAGGCGATAACGATACACATCGGCGGGACGGGGTGTGAGGCGAATTTTTCTGGCCTTCTCGGCAGTAGCTGAATTCACAAGAATTCAGTATTTTCCGGGCGAACGGAATTCTTGCGAATTCAGCTACCGGCCAGAAACACTTGACGCCCGCGCGACCGTTCTGGCATTTTGCCCCCAATCAAGTAGAATCAAACGGACACTTCCTGTCTCGACTCTTTTCGGAGGTCTTTTCATGAGCCACGTTATCCGGCCCTTGATGTTGTTTTCTCTGGTCCTGATTCCGGCTGCCGAGAGCCAATCGGCCGAGCCGCTCAAAACCGACGGCCCGCTGGCCAAATATGTCGCCAAGGCGGATGACCATTACGGCTGGGTCAAGCGGCAGGAAGGCAAGCTCAACACGACGCAGTTTGTCGAATTGACGCTCACCTCGCAGAAATGGCAGGGCACGCTCTGGAAGCATCAACTCTTCATCTATAAGCCGTCGCAGATGAAATCTAAATCGCACGCCCTGCTGTTCATCAGCGGCGGCTCTTGGCGAAAGAAGCTGGAAGCGCCGATCGAAGGTGACGATCCCCAGGTGCCCGACGAAGCCCGTTATCTGGCATTGGTGGCCGAAGTGCTCAAATCGCCCGTCGCGCTGTTGCGACACGTGCCACAGCAGCCGATGTTCGGCGGAAAACACGAAGACGGCATCATCGCCCACACGTTCGTCCAATACCTCAAGACGGGTGACAGCCAGTGGCCGTTGTTGGCGCCGATGGTCAAGAGTGCGGTCCGCGGCATGGACGCCACCCAAGAGTTTGCCGCCAAAGAATGGTCCTTAAAGATCGAGAAGTTCACCGTCGCCGGCGCCTCGAAACGCGGCTGGACCACTTGGCTCACCGGCGCGGTCGATCGTCGGGCCGTGGCCATCGCGCCGATCGTCATCGATATGCTCAACATGGCCAAGCAGATGCAGCACCAAAAGGACGTCTGGGGCCGTTACAGCGAACAGATCGAGGATTACACGAAGTTGCGGCTGCAAGAGCGCCTCAACACACCGCCCGGCAAGCGGCTGATGAAAATTGTCGATCCCTACAGCTATCTCGATACGCTCAAGCAGCCCAAGCTGATTCTAATCGGCACCAACGATCGCTATTGGCCGCTCGACGCGCTGAACCATTACTGGAACGACCTGCGGGGCGAAAAGCACATCTTGTATGTGCCGAACAACGGTCACGGCCTAAAAGATTTCGCCCGGGTGATCGGCACGATCAACGCCCTGCACCAAAGCGCCGCCGGCCGGCTGAAGCTGCCCAAGCTGACGTGGAAACTCGACGAGAACGACGAGGGCGTGCATCTGTCGATCCAGTCCGATCAGAAACCCAAGAAGGTGCGAGCCTGGGTCGCCCATGCCGACAGTCGCGACTTTCGCGATTCCAAATGGGAATCGCACCCGGCCCGCGCCAATGGAACAGGGTATGAATACATGCTCTCGCGTCCAGCCAAGGGTTATCGAGCCATCTTCGGCGAAGCCGTCTTCGACGCCGACGGAACCCCGTTTTTTCTGTCGACCAACGTAAAGATCATCAGCGCCAAGAAACCATAAAGCCGCGACCGTTGGTCGCGCCCCTTGCGAATGAAAACGGGATAGTCTGGCACAAGCTTCGCATCCAGGACGGACGTTCCGCCGCCACCTGGGCTTGTAATGTGGAGCGCACGTTTTGCAATACTTCAGCGACGGCCCTTTTTGCCCTGCGCCTCGGGCGCCCCGGCATGAGATAATGCAGCGATGTCCACCACCACCTAACGCCCCGAAACTCAAACAGCGCTGGTATCAAGTTCAGCTTGCGGACGGAGGATGCGATGAAACGACTGACGACGTGCATGCTGCCCATCGCTTTGGTGCTGGTGGTTGCCGCGCCGGTGTATTCGGCCGAACCGGGTGACGGGCAAGAAGCGGCGATCGCCGCAATCAAGAAGCTGAGGGGATCTGTTGAACTTGATAGAAACAAGGCGGTGGTGGGGGTGAGTCTCAGGGGCACCAAGGTGACCGACGCTATACTGGAACACTTGAAAGGACTGACCAAACTTGAAACTCTGGACCTCGACAAAACCAAGGTCACTGACGCTGGACTGGTACACCTGAAAGGGCTGACCAAGCTTCGAAAACTCCGCCTCAACTTCAGCCCCTTAATCACCGGCGCTGGACTAGAGCACCTGAAAGGGCTGAAGAGTCTTAAGCAGTTGGAGCTCGATTTCTCGGAAGTCACCGATGCCGGCCTGGTACATCTGAAGGGGCTGACAGATCTCGAAGACCTGAAGCTCTGCTGCACCTACGTCACCGACGCCGGACTGCAGCACCTCAAGGCGCTGACTAGTCTTCGATCGCTGGAGCTCGGAGGCACCAACATCACCGGTGCTGGACTGGAGCACCTCAAAGGGCTGAGCCGTCTTGAAGTCCTGGGGCTCTTTGAATTGAAGGTCACCGACGCCGAGTTGGAACACTTGAAAGGGATGACCAATCTTCTGGCCCTGGACCTCGCCGGCACGAAGGTGACCGACGCTGGCCTTGCACACTTGAAAGCATTGACCAAGCTTCAAACACTGAAATTGACCCATGGCCATGTTACCGATGCCGGCCTTGAACGCCTGAAAGGGCTGACAAACCTGGAAGACCTGGGCCTGGGATACACCAAGATTACCGGCGCTGGACTAAAGCACCTGAAAGGACTGTCCAAGCTCAAGAAATTGGCCCTCTTCCGCACCAAGGTCGCCGATGCCGGCTTGGTACACCTCAAAGGGCTAAAGCGTCTTGAGCAGTTGGACCTCTGGGACACCAAGGTCACCGACGCGGGCTTGAAGGACATTCGAGGGCTAACCAGTCTCGTGGACCTGAACCTCAGCTCTACCGGCGTCACCGACGATGGACTCGTCCATCTAAAAGGGCTAACAAACCTTGATCGCTTGAACCTCGCCGGCACTCTGGTCACCGACGAAGGCGTCAAGCTACTGCGGCAGGCATTGCCGACGTGCAAGGTTTTTCACAAAGAGTAGCGTTCATGTTCGCCCCCCATGCCGCCGTGTTACCATCCGCCGGAATTTTCTGAGCACCTCAGCCCTGGGACACGACGAAATGTGACAAACTTGTAATTGAAGGACGAATCACCGGGGGCCTTACGGCCGCCGCTCGCCGGATTCTGTAGTCATCCATGAGCAAACCTTCCCATCACAGGAGCCTCCCCATGCGAAAATCTCCTCTCGCCGCCGCCCTGCTCTTCACCGCCCTCGCATCCACCGCCCTCGCCCAAGATCGCGACACCAAGGTTCGTAACGATCGCCAGGCCATCGCCGCTGACGATAGCTGGATCTACAACGATCTGGCCCGCGGCGTAAAACTCGCCCGCGATGAGAAAAAACCGCTGCTGGTGGTGATCCGCTGCATCCCATGAGAGGCCTGCCAAACTTTTGACGGGCAGGTGGTCCGTCGCGACGCTCGGATCAAAGACCTCATGGACCGCTTCGTTTGCGTGCGGCTCGTGCAGTGCAATTCGATGGATCTTTCGCTGTTTCAGTTCGACTTCGATCTGACCTTCTCGGTGTTTTTCATGAACGCCGACAAAACGATCTACGGCCGTTACGGATCGCGCTCCGACAACAAAGAAGCCACCCGCGACATTTCGATCGAGAGCTTTGGCAAGGCGCTCGACGGGGCATTAAAGCTGCACGCCGCGTATCCCGGCAACAAGGCGACTCTGAAAGGCAAACAAAGCCCGCCGCCGCGGCATATCGTTCCGGAAAAATACCCGTCGCTCGCCAAGTTCAAGCCGACGCTCGATTACAGCGGGCAGGTGGCCAAAAGCTGTATTCATTGCCATCAAGTTCGTGATGCCGAGCGGCGCGTGCTCCGCGCAACCGGCAAACCGCTGGCCGACCGTGTCGTGTACCCCTGGCCGATGCCCGATCAGCTGGGCATGAAACTCGACGCCAAACAGCGGGCGAAGATCGTCCGCGTCGAAGATAAGTCGGCCGCCCAGCGGGCAAAGCTCAAAGTGGGCGACGAGATTCTGCGGATCAACGGCCAGCCGATCCTTTCGATTGCCGACGTGCAGTGGGCGTTGCATAACGCCAAGCCGCCCACGCAGCTAAGCCTGTTGGTGCGCCGCGACGGCAAGCTCGCCAGGCATTCGCTGCCACTGGCCAAAGGCTGGCGCCGCGGCGGCAACATCTCCTGGCGTCCGACCAGTTGGGATTTTCGCCGCATGGCCACCGGCGGAATGTTGCTGAAATCGCTCAGCGAAGAAGACCGCCGCCAAGCGAAGCTTCCGACCGACACTCTCGCCCTGCGCGCCCAACACGTCGGCCAATACAACGAGCACGCCGTGGCCAAGCGGGCCGGCATCAAGAAGGGCGACATCCTGGTCGAATTCAACGGCCAGAAATCCGCCTGGACTGAATCCGACCTAATCGCCTACGCCCTGCAAAACACCAAGCCCGGCAGCCGAGTGCCGGTTGTCATGCTCCGCGGCGGCAAGCGGCTGAAGTTCGTGTTGCGGATGCAGTAGGCGAGGGATGGAGGGAATGAGAGAGGGATTGAAAGAATTGGTTCTTCAGGGGATTTAGTGGGTCGATTTGGTGGAGAAGCTGCGTAAGCCTCCAAGCACTCAAGGGTTATGGCTTGACGAAGGGCTGTGTTTTCTAGGCGTCACAAAGCCAAGTACGACCGGGTGGCCCTGGGTGGTTTTGGCCACTCAGGGCTCCCACAAATCCGGACGTGCGGGATTACCGCATCCGGTTCCTCTCGCCTACGCTTTCGCCTCGCGACAGACCGAATGGACGGGGACCGCCGGCGGTAACGGATAGCGCTGCAAGAGCCGCGAAAAGCGGGCCCATGTGAAACGCTTTGAGCAATCTGCCGAGGCGACGGTGAGCAAGTTGGTTAAGCGAGCGAGGCAGTTTTTCAAGTCGGCTGTGCGGAAAGGCGTCGCCGACATTAACCCGTTCGCCGAAGTGAAAGCCGGCAGCGAACACAATGAATCTCGAAACTATTTTGTAGACCGGGAAACCACCGGCAAGGTGCTCGACGTCTGCCCGGACGTTGAATGGCGAGTTATTGTCGCCGTTTCCCGAACTACGCAAAGAACTGGCCGACGCCTTCGCCTTGGCTCCCGACGGGGCGGAGTTCGTCGTGTCTCGCTACCGGGACCAGACGAGCAATCTGCGGACACAACTGGGCCGCATCCTGAAACGGGCCGGCGTCGAACCGTGGCCAAGGCTGTTTCAAAATTTGCGAGCCAGCAGGGAAACCGAACTGGCCAACACGTTCCCGTTGCACGTATGCTGCGCTTGGTTGGGCAACTCGCCGAAGATCGCAATCAAGCACTACCTCAGCGTCACCGATGAGCATTTTCACCAAGCGACCGAAGCCGAATCAGGTGGTGCAACTGTCGGTGCGGTTGTGGTGCAACAGGTGGTGCCGTCAGCGTCGGGCGACGATTGCCCAGAAGTGACACAAGCGACAAGAGCCACGGGAGTTACGACCGAATATGCCGTTTTTCCCGAGGCCCTTGAAGTAACCGAATACCCCCGGCAGGGCTCGAACCTGCAACATCCGGTTTAGAAGACCGGTGCTCTATCCAGTTGAGCTACGGGGGCGTATCTATGTTTTACGGTGTTTTGTGTCCATTTCGGTATTCACACATTTCCTGTTGACACCCTTATTGACACCCGACAGGCTTTTCTCCTGAAAGATGACACCCAGCGGTTTGCGGCCACCGGATGTCTGACACCACCTAGATCACGAGAGTTCGGAGACGACGCCATGGGCAAGTTTACAGTGAAGCGGGCTAGCGGGAAAGTCGCGACGAAGCCCGAAAAGCCGTACAAAGATTTCCCGTTGTTCCCCCCACGCATCCGGCCGCTGGTGCAAGAAGATCCGGGGCAAGCAGGTCTACTTCGGCAAGTGGGATGACCCCGATGCCGCGCTGGCCAAGTACCTGGACGAGAAGGACGATCTTCACGCCGGCCGGACGCCTCGGGTGAGCCGAGACGGTTTGACGATCCGGGACCTCTTGAATCGGTTTCTGTCGTCCAAGAGAAGTCTGGTTGATACCGGAGAGCTGGCGCATCGGACGTTCGCCGACTACCACGCCACCTGCGAACGACTGAAAGAAGTGTTCGGCCTTACCCGACTCGTCGAGGATCTCGCTAGCGACGATTTCGAGCATCTCCGCACGGTCCTGTCGAAGACCCGCAGACCGGTTGCCCTGGGGAATGAGATTCAGCGAATTCGCACCGTCTTCAAATACGCCTACGACGCCAGCTTGATCGATCGGCCGGTCCGCCACGGCCCCACGTTTCGGCGGCCCAGCAAGAAAACGCTACGCCGCGTCCAGCAAGAAAACGGCGAGCGGATGTTCGAGGCAAAGCAAATTCGCAAGCTACTGGAGGGGGCGCCACCCCAGATGGAGGCCATGATCCTCCTGGGCATCAACTGCGGCCTGGGCAACAACGACTGCGGCAGTCTGCGACAGAAGCACATCGACCTGGACGGCGGCTGGCTCGACTACCCAAGACCCAAGACCGGCATCAAGCGGCGCTGCCCGCTGTGGCCCGATACCGTCAAAGCGATCCGGGCAGCGATGGACGTTCGACCGACGCCAAAAAACGAAGCCGACCCAACCCCAGGCTTTGTTGTTCAGATTCCCGAGGGGCTCAAGTCCATAGGACTTCCAACGATGAGCCGCCTTTTTACCCACTAATTCTTCTGAAGAGCCGGAAAATTGCAGTATGTTGGCCGCCGTTCTGTTGACCCTGACCATCGCCGCCCACCCCAGTTCCGCACGGGCCGAAGACGGCAGCGCCTTCGCCCGCACGACGATCGATATTGGCGTGGTGGTGAGCGACGTGAAAAAATCGGTCGAGTTTTACACGAAGGCCCTGGGCTTTACGGAAGTCACCGGTTTTAAGGTTCCCGGCGAATTTTGCAAAGACGCGGGGCTGACCAACGGTGCGCCGCTCGACATTCGCGTGTTGGTGC
>JADFKK010000181.1 GCA_022564995.1 Planctomycetota bacterium
CTATTTGGGTCCAGTCGCAAGCCAGCCGCCCCGGCTCGTTTTGTTTCAACGTGCCACGCTCGGCTTGAGCTTCTACCGGCGACGGAGACGACGGGCGTTCTAAGCCCCGCTGATTCCCGACGTGTTCTGAGTCACCTTGCCTGCCGTTCGTGCAACAGGGGCGAAGCTGGGGCGGTGGTTTTGGGCCGAGATGGCGAAACCGCCACTTGGCCGGCGTTAGGCTGCTGGTCTGGCTCGTGTTGCGGTCGGGTGCCTTGGGCGGAATAATGAAGGCAGCGCTGGCCGCTGAATGTGCCAACCTCGCGTGAGGTTCCCGGGCTTCGGGGCACGTTGGCGGCGAGAAACCGTTAGGCGGACTGATCGTGGCCATAGCTGAACTCCTGGCGGTCGTATCTCCGCCATCTAATCCAATCAACGCGGAGAATGGGAACCACTGGACTCTCGCTGAGCAATGGATTGGGTTTGGTCTCCCCGATGACTTTCGCGACTTCGCAACACATTACGGAAGTGGCAAGATCTGCGGCAACTATCTAGGGATTCTCAACCCACTTTCGACGGACAACTTCCAGGATGCCGTAACGTCTTTCGCGGAAGTCCTTCGCGACGTTAAGCGTTCCCGAGAATATCCCTACGATGTGTTTCCTGACCGACCGGGCTTACTTCCTTGGGGTAGTGATGAGAATGGTAACTACTTGCATTGGCTAACCGAAGGCGAAGCGAATGCGTGGCCCATCATCGTCGAGTCGCACGAAGGTGAATTGGAGCGTTTTGACATGTCGATGACAACATTTCTGGCCAAAGCACTGACAAACGAAATCCGGCCGAAACACATCTGGCGTCGTCCGTTCACACAGGACGAACGAGTCTTTACACCGAGTACTTGAGAACACCCGCGCCGCCCAAATCAGGTAACCAAACGGGTTTACCCACCCAGCTCCCGCACGGATAAAGCAGCCCTGTCCACCACCACCCAAACGCCGCTGGTGTCAATTCAGCCTGCGAACGGAGGATGCCATGAAACGGCCGACGATGTGGATGCTGCTCGCAAGGCCGCTGTTGGTTATTGGACTTGCAGGTTGCGGCGACCAGGAAGAGCCGCTTGATGAAAAAACCGCA
This sequence comes from Planctomycetota bacterium, assembly GCA_022564995.1. GTDB lineage: Bacteria > Planctomycetota > Planctomycetia > Pirellulales > JADFKK01 > JADFKK01. The sequence goes on from JADFKK010000181.1 coordinate 1,117, forward strand.
ACCATCAAGCCAAACCCGGCTGTACGAAAAACGACTATCCACAAACCAGAGCCGGTGGTCGAAAAAACGCTTACTGAAGAACACGCGATTACCAGAATCAAGGAGCTGGGAGGAAGTGTTAAAGTTGATGGCAAGAACGCCGTGACAACCGTGATGCTCGGCGAAACCAAGGTCACCGACGCTGGCCTGGAGCTTCTGAAAGGGCTAATCTTTTCCTCAATGCCGTATACGCCAAATGCCTTGTCGATCGCTGTGAGCTTCATGTGCGGTGTTTGAGTGCCAACAGTCCGCAGATTGAAGTGAAATCCGACACGAGCTTGCTCGGCAAGCTCATCATGAGGCCGTTTCATGGGGAGGGGCAGGCGTGCCGATCGGCACGAAATCCCACGCCAGGCGGCATAACCGGAGCCCCAAAAGCGTCACATACGTGACGTCGAGTTCCCACCACTTGTGCCCGTGCGCAGCAGCTCGCTGATCGGCGTGATGATTGTTGTGCCAGCCGTCCCCGTTGCTGATCAGCCCAATCAACAAGCTGTTACGGGAGTTACCGCGTGTTTCGTAATTCCGATAGCCCCACACGTGCCCAATTGAATTGACGCTCCACGTGATGTGCCAGACCAATACCGTGCGTACCAACGCGCCCCATACGAGCAGACTCAGGCCAAATTGCAGACCTGCGGTCCACGATCCCTCGGGTCGAAGCCAGCCGACAGCAAACCCCACCAGATAGTAGAGCGCCGCATGAATCCCATAGAGCCAAAGCCAAAGAAAGTTGCGCTCCAGCCGCATATAAAACGGGTCGCGAAAGATGTCCCGCGCGTACTTGTCATACGTCGCTACGTTGTCAAGCTGCGGATTCTCGACCAACGCCCAGCCCATGTGTCCCCAAAAAAACGACACCACCGGTGAATGCGGGTCGCCATCGTCGTCGGAATGTTGATGATGCGCCCGATGCGCCGCTACAAATTGCCCCGGCGTCTTTTGTAAACAGCACACGCCCAGCACCGCAAGTATGTATTCAAACCACAATGGACATTTGAAACTTCGGTGCGACAACAACCGGTGAAAGCCGAGATTGATTCCCAGCGTCCCGAACACATAGCACCCCAGTACCGCTAGTACAACGCCTGTCCAGCTGAACAGCCATGGCGTGAGCGCAGAAAACGCCGCCAGATGGATGCCGGCGACAACGGCCATGGCGGTCCAGTTAAGTTTATGCCGATTTGTGCGACATGTCGCCATCCCACGTTCTCCTGTACCGGCTCTTTGTGGGCCGTGCGCCGGCCATTGAACCCCAATTCTCGTGTACTGTCTGAGCCACGGCTCCCCGAAGGGCATGATGTCCCGCTTTAGGTTTGGAGTCTAGGGCAGTTTCGGCCCAAATCGGGTCAGGTCCGCCCGCTCTGTCGTAACCAAGCTGTGAATCCCGGCGTGTGGACGGCGGTTCGTGTTGTTGCGGTAGTTGCCATTTTGCGCAGCTCCCCGGAGCGATGACCGTTCAGGTAGTTACGTGCAACTCGCGCCGCCGTTGACGAGGGTCGTCAACATCGCAAGTGCTGATGACGACCGTTGGCAAACGATTCTGGCGTACTTGATTCAGCAGCAGACGGTGGAAGAGAAGAGAATAAAGGAGCAATTGAAGCGATAACCTCAACCTGCCCTGGAAACGAGACAACACAGCGTTCGCGATCTCACCCTACTCGCCGCGCTCGGCTTGAGCTTCTACCGGCGACGGAGACGACGGGCGTGACAGTGGGAAACACTCCCGCCCCCGCTGTTGCTTTAGTAGGCGGCTATGGGGTCTGGTCGGGCAGACCCTTGGAACGGTGACCCCTAGCCCCGCGAAACAATCGCCTACCTACCACCCCTCTCTGCTTTTTCTCTCTTTCTCTGTTTTTTTCGCCGCGACACCTCTCAGGATTCGGCCGACTGCATGACGTTCGCGTCCCAACTGATAATCCCCCTCTGCCTCTGCCTTACGTTCATCTATTTCGGCCGAGGTTACCAGCTCATTACACTCCGTCGCACTCATCGGGTCGGTCAATCGAATTAGGTCTTGCTTTGCGATTTCAGTTATCGTGTCTGTCATAGTCCTACACTCCCTTTCAAAATCAGATCGGTTCTAGTTACTACTTCTCTACTCTGCCTCTGTTGTGTAGCCGCCTTCATCGGTCGAAGGAAGCCACGAAACGCCCCTGGGTCACGAGATCCGGGGGCGTTTTTCGCTTTTGACGAATGCGTCAAACGGCCGATACTACATTTGCAGCGACGAATACGGTGTGCGTCAAGCATGCTGGACACGAGCCACTGGGAACCTGCCCCTCCCGGTGGCTTTTTTGTGCGCGAGGCCTGTTGGGTCACGTCGCCACTCAGTTCAAGCGAACGATGTCCGCCCAGCTTCTCTGTTCGCCTATCTGCGACGACGATTGAATGCCGACTTGCGTCTAACCAGCGTCGATTCCGAATCCTCCCCCATCGCCCGATCTACCGCCACAGCCTGAAGCCGTCGCAGCGGTGAGTCGTGTGAGGACAGCTTGCTGCTGGGATCGATGCGGCGTGATGGGGTGTGGGCTCGTCTGGTCAGTTGATCGAAGCGAACAGTGGTCGCGGTGGGGCTTTGGGTGGTCGGTGTGTCCGGTTGGACGGTCGCCTCGGTGGCGGCCGGTTGTGGTGAAGCTGCCGGTCCTGGGCCGGTCCAGGCGGCCAGTAGGACGGTGAGGTCTTCAAAGTTGACGGGCGTGGTGTCGGCTTCGACGAGATTGCCCTCGGCGGCTGAGACGTTCTGATTCCAGTTGGCGAGTAGGATCGTTAAGTCCTGGAAGTCTACGAAGCCGTTGCCGGTCAGGTCGGCGGGGACAGTCTCGGGGGCCGAATCGGTGGCTTGTGCGATGAGCGAGCCGCCGCTGATGGCAAGGCGGAGCGGTAGGGCGATGTTCTCGTTGGCGTCAACGCGGGCGATGGTCAACTTCGTCGCTCCGCCGCCCGGTAGTCCACTCAGGTCGAGTTGTTCGGCCGGGTCGTGGTTGGTCGTGGTGTCGCCGACCGTGACGTCGAACGTCCCGGCCACGCCGCTCGGCAGCGTGAGGTTTTTGATAACACCGGTCGTGGCGGTGAGGTTCCAGGTGATGCCCGAAGGGAGTTCGAGCCATGCTGGGTCGGTGAGGTCGTCGTGGCGATAGGTTGGGTCGATGGCGTCGGCGACGGACGTGGGCGGCAGCGGGAAGCCTTGGTTCTCGCCAGGGTTGTCGGGCGTTTCGGCAGGGCTGAGGCCGTAGAGGCGATGGGATTCGGTGCAATTTGTGGACGCACTATTCATCCAAGTCCCGTTCGCTCTCGTAGATCTACCAGTCGCACCGCTGCTAGTCGAATCGACCCATTCCTCGCAATCCTCGAACGCAGATAAACCGTTGCCCAGTGTCCCCGTCCAAACAAAATCATCCCCCGTCGGAATCGCGTTCCCAAACTCATCAAACCCAATCGCCGTGTGCAGGCTGCCGTCCCAGAGGTCGGCTTTACCGTCGGCGACGCGCAGGCCGTGGGTGTTGTAGATCGGACCCGACACCGGCACTCGATCCTTCGCCCCTTCCGTCACCGTCGAAAGAATCGCGTGCCACACGGGCGTGATGAAATCCCAGTCGTCCAGAAGCCCATCGACGCCGAAGAACGCTCCCTGCGTGACGATATAATCCGCTGCGTCAGTGCCACCGAAGTTCGGGAAATTAGGCGGAACGGACGTGTCCGCGTTGACGTGCAGCTTGTCCGCCGTCGCATAAATCCAATGCGAATCCTCCACCACCGCGTCATCGTCCAGGATCGTGCCGACGGCCACGTCGTCAGCAATCGTCGCCCCGCTGGCCGAGGTCAACAGCACGCGAAAGAACTCGCGCGGCTCGACCACCGCATCACCCGTGATCGGCACGGTAATCGTCGCTTCGGTCTGCTGCGGGTTGAACGTGACCGAACCGCTCCGGGCCACAAAGTCCGCCGCCTCGCTGGCCGAGCCGGGCATCGTGGTGAACTCGACCGACACCTCGTTGGCCACGGGCGGATCGAGCCGCAGCGTAAAGACCGCCTGCCCGTCCGACTCGCGAACCGTCACGTCATCAATCGTCACGGCCAGCAGGCGGCGGGATTCGAGTGGCTCGATTCTTAAGCGGCGTGAAGCGGGTTGTGTTCGTCGTGACGTGGACAAGTTGGCCCCCGGTGTCCTGGATGAGCGTCAAGAGATTGGAAGAGTTACATCTTAGACGGCTGGGGCGCAGGTCGCAAGGAAAATGGGGGCGAGGCATCATACGCACGATCTCCGACAACTACGGGTGACGACGGGTGACGCAAGCGGATTGCTGATTCAGCGGGGCGTGCCGAACTATCGGGGCGTCTTCTCGCTCGAATCCTCGCGAAGAGCCCTCTGATCCTTGCCCATCCCCTTGTGAAGCTGCTCGGCAAGTCGCTTGACCACATCCCCGTTGTCCCGCCGCTCGGAAACATTGGCGTCTTCCTGCGGATCTTTCTCGTGGTCATACAGCATGCGCGCGAGGAACTTGCCGCCGACACCCGTGTACTCTGAAAACCGAAATTCGTGGGTACGGATCGTGTCGCCGTTTCTGTAGCGGCCGATCGCCGCAGCCTTCCACTTCAGCTTGGGGTTCTTCATCAGCGGCACGAAGCTCTTGCCTTGCAGGTGACCAGGAAGAGGCAGCCCGGCGAGTTCCGAGAGCGACGGGTAGATGTCGATGAACTCGGTCAGTCCGCTCGTTTTCGTCCCGCCTTTGTGCCCCGGTGCTTTCACGATCAGCGGAGCGTGCATCGAAGTCTCGAAACAGGAGTGCTTGCACCACAGCATGTGCTCGCCCAGGTTCCAGCCGTGATCGCCCCATAGCACCACGATTGTGTTGTCGGCTAGGCCGAGCCGTTTCAGTTCGTCCAGCAGCTTGCCGACCTGGGCGTCGGTGTAGCTGACGCAAGCGTAGTAGCCGTGGATCAGGTTTCGGGCCATGTCGTCCGACAGCGGCCCTTTCTTCGGGATGTCGGCGTAGGCGCGCAGTTCGCCCGAGTTGTGGAGCGCCTCGTCGGGGGCGTTTTGGGGGCGATGGTACGTTGCGGGAAGATGGATCGTGTCTCGATCGTACATGTCCCAGTACTTTTTTGGAGCGACAAACGGCAGGTGCGGCTTGAAGAAGCCGACCGCCAGGAAGAACGGTTTGTCCATTTTGGTGAGTCGCCGCAGATCTCGGATGGACTTCTCTACGACCTTGCCATCGGCGTAGACGTCATCGGGAACATCCGCTGATTCGTACGCGGGGCCGCGCCCTCGACGGCCAAGCTGCTTGGATCTTTTGGTTTGCGTGGCCCGGTTCTCGGCGAGCTGATATGTTGGGACTCCCCTGGGGCGCCACGCCGGCTCGGACCAGCCCCCGGCATTGTCCCGGGGATGATGAAACACTTTGCCGTTGGAGACGGTGTAATACCCGTGCTTCTTGAAGTGCGTGTTGAGCGTCGTGATGCCCGGGGCGTCCTTTTCCGCCCAGGTCTGATAGTTGACGAAACGATTGCGGGAAGGACGAATGCCGGTCATTAAGCTGGCTCTCGAAGCGCCGCAGGTCGGCACCATGCAGTAAGCCCGCTCGAAGACAACGCCCTGGGAGGCGAGCCGGTCGATGTTTGGCGTCTGCATCTGCTTGAACCCGTAACAGCCAAGTTGGGGCCGCAGGTCGTCGATCGCGATGAACAGGACGTTGGGTTTGCGGGCGTTGGCCGGCACAGCCAGCCCCAGCGATAGCATCAGTACGACGCAGGCGATCAGCCGGTGGGTCAAACTCACTTTCATAGAGACTTCCTCGCGGTTAGGTCCGGAGCCACGTTTTGACAAGAAATTTCAGCGAACGGAGCAGCTTGAAGAACAGTTCGGCATCGTCGGGCGCGAGCAACATCGTTTTACGCTCCCTGCGTTGAGACGCTCACATCGTTCTCCAATCCGGCAGTCCCTTCTTCATTTCGCGGGTGGCCTTCTTGGGTTCAAACTTGTCCGGAGAAAACGAACCGCCGCACCTTTCCAGGAAGCTACTGTGTTCCTCGTGCTTGGGGTCGGCTATTGCCGCCAAGAAATTCTGATAGCCCCCGACCCCACCAACATCTTCGGGCGGACAGGCTCGCTCGCCCTCCAGGCAGATCGGATACTTCTTGCCCTTCTCGATCGGCGGGCAACCCTCGAACAAGACCTCGTGCTCCCATCCATCCCCGAAATCGTATTTGTACTTGAAGGCGAAACGCATGTCGCTCTTGGGCACGATCTGGGCGATCATCGTCGTTGTCGAGTTGCGGCAATCAAAGTCATCGAAACCATCGTCCAGAAGTTCAGGATCGCCGTACCGCTCGCTCTCAATCTCGAACTGGTGGAGATGTGAGTTGGTCCAGCCCATCGCCGTCTGAATATGTTCGTGCAGCTTGTCGAGCGTGCAATCCCGCACCTGGATGCACCGCCAGATCGCGGGTTTGCTGTCGAGCAGGGCGATCTTGAACTGAAACAACACGTCTGCCGTCAGCTTGAGCGGTTGGATGCGTTTCCTGAACATGGCACTGGCCTCCCAGCGGACATCGAAAGCGGCCAGTATACCGGGCTTGCGGCGATGGCGGTAGAATCGGACGATTGGACCACAGGATGATTGTAAAACACTGCCCCTGTGTGACCCGCAGCCCGAACCTGGACCCCGAAATCAACTTCGCGATGACCATGGAGCTTGCCGGTCGCGAGGGTTTTACTGACGTACCGGACCGCCGCGTGCCGATAAGAGCACAGACGGCAAGCAGACGTGACTAGAAACACACAGCCGTTCGCCTACCGCTCTCGGATTCCTGCACCGCCGTGAAGCGGTCTTTTTATGCGCGTGAGAACATCCGGGCGGTTAGCTCAACGATCGTAACAACCATGGAGTATTCTTATGGCCAAGAACGCAAACACTTTCGCCAAACACCGGCGAGAAGCGGACAAAAAGCGCAAGGCCGAAGAAAAACGAGCACTCCGCCGAAAGAAAAGGGAAGAAACGAACGAACCAACGGACACGGTGCCGGCAGAGTAAGTCCAGGGCGATGAACAAGAGCATCCCGGCTTATCAAGTGTAGCCGGGCAGGTTTCGGGCGACGTCGGCTCCCGAACCTTTCAAGGCGATCATCCACGTCGCTGGAATCAACATGCTATGGCGGGCCTCGGAACGGTCGACCCGTGAATCGGTTAGGAATGCGATGACGTTGGCGGGCGAGGAGCGTTTCGAGTCCATCGCTTTCCCGATTGTCGGGGCAGGTTCGGGAGGCTTCAATCGGCAAAAGGCTCAGCAGATCATGGAAGACGAAGTCGGCAAGCTAAATTGTCGCATAGCCGTGACGCTCGTTATCTACGCGGGCAAGAAAGCGGCCAAAGCGTAGATCACGGTGATGTAGATGAAAACGACCGTCAGGCCGTGATAGCCGGCTTTCAACAGCGTTGTCTTGAGGTACGGCTTGGCGTCGAACACGAAAAACTGCACGACCAATCTCGCCGCCCAGAACAGCGAGATGAAGAGGCACATTCCCCGTGCCAATGGAGTTCCACTCGCAAGATCACCGGCCAGTACGACGGACAGCAAGCCGAACCCGATGATCACCAAGACGATGAAGGCCCCAGCAAATGAAACAGGCCGAAGTGCAGCGTGAAGATGATCCCAGCCATGCCGACCCACGCGGCTGCTAACGAATGCTCATCGTCGAAGTGTACGGTGATGGCGATCAAGAACACGCCGAAGACCGTATTGGCCACGGCTAGAAGCCATTCCCACAAGCCCGGCCTATCTATAGATCGTGAGGTCGCAAAGAACGACTTGGCGTCCATGCCGGGCCAAAGCAGCAAATAGGCTAGTGATCGACGAATGCTCGATACGCTGGCGAACGGGCAGGAGGCAAATGTGAGCCACTTGAGACCAGCGTAGATCCAGGCGGCCAGTGCCCACATGAAGATCCACGGGGGCCAATTTACCGCAATCACTGCCACAGCTACTGGCAGGACCAGCAGCGGCAACCAAGCTGTGAATCTCGGTGTGTGGGTGATGGTTCGTGTTGTTGCGGCGGTTGTTCGCAGTCGTTAGGGAATACCTGGATGCCTTGGACACTGGGACGTTCAACTTTCGGCCCGGATGGGGCTGCTCGATGTGCGATCACCGCGACGGCCCCTGTCGAAGCTGGGCGGGCTGATCGTCAAGGAGGAAAGGAGGTGAACTCTTGGGGGCGAGACAAAAACTGAATAGTTCGCACGTCAACGGCTGCTTGGTCGTCGCCGGTGGCGTTGCCTACTGGATGCAAAGCTGGATCGTGTTTTTCTTATTGTTGGCCATCTTGGTCGCTTGCTCGGTTCATTCCGGCGCGATTCGGCCGGGAAGACGCGGCAGCTAGCGGCCGCGCAGATGTTAAGCCCCACTCACATCAGCGTGACATTCTGGTGTGAGTGGGGTGATGTTGGCACTGGATGCAGCGATCGGTCGGTTTTTCTTATCTATCAGAGATGCCAACTACTCAATCCTTCCCTTCAACACACCAAACTCGATTGTGATGCCAGTCGCCAGGCGGACATTCTTGCCAGGCTCAACCTGTTTCTGCTTGCCGTTGGCCATTGTCGCCGACCACGGTCGCGTCGAGAGGTTTCTCAGCCCCAGCATGTCGGGATTCTGTGGATGCGCGGCGACCTCGGCCACCGCGCCGTCCGGCTCTGTTGTTTCCAGTCCGGCCACATCGGAGGCCGTGAGCCGCGAGCCCAGTGCCAACGGTATTCGCCGTCCCCGGATGCGAAGCTGAAAGGGCGCATCTGAAACATCGCTCTGCATCGGCGTTGCCGCGCCGACCTCTTGCTCGCCTGGCGAGCCGGACGGTGGAGACGTCTGACGGGCAATCTCAGGACGCGATGCGGCCGACAGCGTCGGCCGGGCAGCACAAACCACCACGTCAAGGTTGCCGACGGTACGCCGGTCTCCAGGCTCAACATCGAACGTCCGCTCAGCAGGAACGTCCTCGCACGAGATATGGCCATCTTGGAGGGTATAGCGGAGGGCGACGTTGGCTGCACCAGATGCAAAGACGGTGCAAGACTCGGCGTTGCTGCCGATCGCGATCGGAGTGCGGCCCAGCGCCACGGTACGCATCTCCTTGGGTCCGTAGTGGATCTCCAGCCACGCCTCGCGAAACACGGCCTCGATCAGCGCAATCATGGCGCCGATGCAGAAGCCAACGATTGCTGCTCCCAACAGACGCGCCACGACATCGCCGAGAAGGAGGCCGACGATGAAGAATCCGATCGCCCCCGCGATTCCACCGACCGCACCGCCAGCCATGCCGCGCAGGGGCTTGAGGTTGGGGACGAACATCGCCAGACCGACACCCACCAGTGCGCCCAGTACCGTCCAGCCGAAAATACGAACGATCTCCACAACCGCGCTGGAAGCGTCCGTTGTGCCTGCAAAGACGAGTTGGCCAATCGCACCGGCGAGCAATCCGGCGGCCAGTCCGCTGAATCCCCCGATGATCGCCTGGCGCTTATCGAGCAACGTGCGCCGCAGGTAGTGATTCTGACCGATGATCAAGGCCAAGGCGAGACCGGCTGCCAGCAGGGCCGTCCAAATACCCATGCGAACTAAAGCGTATCCGAAACCGGCGCGGGTGGGAGTCGACTCCGCGAGTTGGCGGCCGAAAATCTTTTTCTCCGCTTGCTGGAACGCCTGCTCAAAATTGCCCACCTTAACCGCGATAACCAAAGTAGGATCGTCGGTGACCGTGCCTAGATAGGAAGTGTCCGCGCCTTCCGTGGCGACGGCCACGATCTTGACGGCCTGCGCGCGACACTCTCCGGCAGCCTGTAAGGCGTCGGGCTGAGAGTTAGGCTGCCCATCTGTAAACAACAACACGTTGCCGGGGCGTTCGCTCGTTTGCAACTGTGCCAGGGCTGCGCGCAGACCGGCCGCCATGTTCGTGCCTCCGCCGTCGGTCAGGGAATTGATCGCCGTCTGCAACCCGGCGTGCTGCGTGGAAAGCGGCGCGGCGAGGTGGACCTGGCTGCCGAAGCCGACGATGGCAATTTCATCCCCCGACCCCTGGCGACGTTGCACAAAACTGGAAGCTGCCGCTTTCATCTCCGCCAGCTTCGGACCTGACATGCTCCCCGAACAATCCAACAGCAGACATACTGCCAACGGTTGCTTCTGGACAATCGGTGCTCTCCATGTCGCCGAGAGCCATAACTCGCCGACCAGCGCCGCCACGAAGCAGCCTGCGGCACCAAACAGTGCAAACGAGAGAATTTTTCTTTGAACAGCCGTAAGTTCGATCGACATGGTCGTGGCTCCTGTTCTTAGTTTCTAGTTTCTTAGTGTCCTATGAATCAGAAAGTGATCAAGTCTCCGGCGTGGCAACGGCGCCGTCTGCCGCACGAGTGGCGCGCCAGAGACGCAGCCGTTGGACAAGCTGCCAATTGGGCAACAGGTGCTCGCGCCGAACGATGGCCAAGCTGCCCCAGACCGCAAACCAGACCGCCAGAAGTACGTCAGACACCGGTACGGTTTCGACATCGGTGATAAGCTCGACCAGAAGCGTGGCGGCCACGGCCGCCAACACAATGCCAAGCATCTGCGCCAAACGGATCTCGTGTGCCGACAACAGCAAAACCGCGCCAGCGATCAGCAGACTTCCGACCCACGGCAGCAAAGGTTGCCAGGAACCGGCGTCACCTCGCTCGGCACCCAACTCAAGTCCGTAGGCCAGAACCACCGCGACAGGAACCAGGACGAAACGCGACCACCGTCGTACGAACCCAAGGATTGGCAACAGCCCGCACAGCACCACGGCCAAGAGTAACTTGGCGGCGAGTATTTCCGGGCGCAGTGCATCCGGCACAATCGCACTGATGCTCATGCCGACGGCAGCTAGAACGCCCGCGACCATCGCAGTGACATAGCCCCGTGCGTAAGATTGGTGTAGCAATCTTCTCGCCAGCACGGCTAAGAGCATCCCGGCGGCGGCTCCGTAGAGCAACGCGAGGACAAAGTTGTCCTGCCATCTTAGTGTCCGCTCGGCGTCGTGGTTTAGCCAGATGACGATCCCGCAGACGACAGCTTCTCCAAGGACGATCGCCACCAATGGACCAACCGATCGCAGGGCGCGACGGCCGGCCAACAGGGCCGTCCAGAAGGACAACATCGCCACGGCCATGAAAAGCTGCGCGGTCTGCCCGCCGGCAAGTTCCGCAGTCGCGACGCCGAAGGGACCGACGAAGCTCTGTTCCAGCAGCGCTTCTCGCATCCCGCCGGAGAACATGACCGCAAGTTTGCCCGTCAGGAGCCAGATGCCGAGCCCAATCAGGGCCATCGCCACCAGTCGCCAGTGGTTGTCGGCTCGCACGACCGCGTGGTCGGCCTCGCCGCAAAGTTGCCCGAGAATGGGATCATTGCCACTTGGTATCTGTCGTGACAGGAGTAGACGTTTGGCCTCAAACCAGCGACCGGTGCTTAGCGCAGCACGTACGGCGTCGTTGGCGTCGTTGGCGGCCGTCAGATACTCGCTCGCCTGCTGCTGGATGCGCAGCGCTTCGCCGTGGTCGGCAATGTCCTCCAGCACTGCGTGTGCTTCGCGTAACGCCTGCTCGTAATTGTGGCTGGTGAGACTTGCATGAGCAGCCCGTAACATCGGGGCGACCGAGTCGAGACGCCTTTGCAACGACTCCTTGTACTGGTCGAGTCTACCTATTTGGACGCCGCTCGATTCGAGGTCCGCAATCAGCCGCGACAGTTCACAGAACTTCTTTTCACGTTCCAGCGCAGGAATCCGCTCGTCAATCGATGCGTGAACCAGGCTCACCTTGCGCCGCGCCTCGGCCATCAACGGCTCGATCTCGCTATCGCCGGGGAACATCTCGCGGGCACGCTCCAGTACGCGCACACTCACCTTCGGCTGGCCGCCATCGAGGCCTGAGCGAGCCTCGTCGATCAACTCCTCGCGCTCGCTGGCGATGACCTTGAGCCTGGCTTCGGACGCCGCAAGGCCGGGATCGATTTCGAGCGCTCGCTGGAAATACTCGGCTGCACGGGCGAGTCGCCGGTCGCGGTACGCTTTCTCCCCACATTGCGATGACAGCGCCGCGACGACTGTCAGGGCGTCGTCCAATCCATTACGCGCTTCGGGATCACCGGGCACCAGATCGAGTGCCTCGGTGAAGTTCCGCGCCGCATCCTCCGCCGCGCGCCACTGCTCGTTTAAGTTGTCGTCCGAGTCCGACCGGGCCGCTTCGAGCAGTCGGCGACCCTTCGTGACGAGTCCGTTGCAACGTCGGCGCACCATCACATCCGTGTGCCTGGGTGGAGGAACGACCGTCTGCCCCAGCGAGGGGGGCGTGGTGTCAACGCATTCCTCCGGGATGAAATCTGTGATTTCGTCGGCCGGGTTGGGCGGCGGAACGGCCCTCAGTTCGTCGGCCGAAACAACGCCCAGCGCCAATGCCCAGGAGTCAACCGCCCACACGGCGACTGGTTCGGTAAGGCCGAGGTTGTCCTGAAGTCGCTTGACGAGCCGAGCAAGCGTCACCTCGCGGGGCAACTGATCCTGGGAGGAAAGCAACTCGACCGCTACCCGCTCCTTGAGCGCCGCCACGAGGACGTGGATTTCCCGTCGATAGGTGCCACAGAAGTCCCGTAATAGCCCCTCGCAACGACGCGGTTCGTCGCAAAGTGATCGCCCGTAGCGGGCGATCAGTTCGACAAGCGTCCTGCGGGGAAGGTCGTCCAGGCGCCCCGAGGTAACGGCGGTTCGGTCCTTGGCTGACATGATTACTATGTGGACTCCCTCTCGCTCTGGTCGCCGCTCTCCGATGCCACCGCAGCACCTTCGCTCAATCCCGATTCGGTCCTCTCCGTACCGCGCTGCGCCTCGTCGAGGTCTTGCGCCTGATCCCGGGGTTTCAGCGCGGCGGTGCGGCATAGGACGCCAGCCGTCACGTCGTCGCCGCTGCCTTGTCGGGATGCTTCTTCCAGCCATCCGGACAGATCCTCCTTTACCTTCTCCAGCCCCTCGCTCCTCAACAGTTCCAGTAAGTCCGAGCCCACGGCCAAGAAACCCGCGTCGCTGCTGAACGCGTTGGAATAGCCGTCCGTGGAGGCCATCAGCAGCGCCGGTTGCGCGTCGGCCCAAACCTGAAAGTATGTGCGAAAGTCCCGCCAACAATCGGCCGAGCTTAGCGATGTCGTCTCGTTGGCAAAAAGCCGTGCGTCGTCCTCCATTGGCCGCACGATCTGGCCGGTGTCGGTCACGACCAGGATGTCGCCGTCCCCAATCTGCAAGCAGGCCAAGAACGTCTCCTGCACGAGGAGTGCCAAGACAGTCGCACCGTAGGCCAGGATGGGGTTCTCCTCGACAGCCTTTCGGGCAGCGGTGCCCGCGTCGTCCTCTAACCGGGCGACTTCCTTGACCAAGAGTGGATTTTCTTCGAGGTGGTGCTCGACCGCTTGCTTCCACCTCCGCTCGATCGCCACGGGCAACTGCTCTTCGATGGCCCGTTTGACAGCCGTCAGGTCAGACGGCTCGGATTGGCCCTCGACGAACTCCTGGAGAACCTGCAATGCCGTCGCAACACCGAGACGCGAGCCGACGTCACTGCGGAAGCACTTGACGCTGCCGTGCCCGTCCGCCACCGCCAACAGGAGCGGCGGCCCCGCCGCCGACTCCGGCCACCAGCCGATCGCGTCCTGGTTCGGCAGACTGGCACGCTCGTGCGAGGCACCGCGAACCGAAGCACCGAATACTTGCCACGCATCCACTTCCGGCGGCGGTTCTGCACGCTCGTCGGCAGGCGGCACCGCCGGTTGCGCGTCGGTATCCTTTTCTTTTCGTTTGAAGAGCCACGATATGAACCCCATCCGTCCGCTCCTGTGATCTTGGCCTGCGCTACGTCGGCTGTGAGTCTCCTACGACAAATTGCCGGTGAAAATATGACTACCACACGTCACTGACTGAGGTGGGAACGTCTTGCTCGGGAGGCGGCTCCGGGATCGGTACGTTTCCGATCACTGCTCCCGCCACGGCCGTCTGACTGGCGGGCGCCGAGGCGGATTGCACCACGGCCGTCGAAACCCACTTGATCAACTGGGCCAACCGCTCGACGTTGTTGGCCTGGAGCGGCTTGAACTCGATGTTGCCGATGAACTCTTGAAGGCAGTCCAAATCCGCGTCTTGGCCGATGGCGATCCCAATCCGCACCGCTTTTTTGCCCCACGGTTGATCCATGAGCCGTTTCAGGCCCGACGTGTAGTCGTCGGTGGGCTGACCGTCTGAGATCAGCACCAGGACCGGCGGCAGAGACCGCTCGGGCATCTTCTCAACCGACAACTGTTCCGCCACTTCCGTAAGTGCCTTGCCCATATCGGTCACGCCGTCCGCTTTCAGCGGCGACCATTGAAACTCCTCAATCGGCATTGGCTGTGAGACGTGCCACTGGGCGCCCGTAGAGAAGCTAATCGCGCGGATCAGGAGCTTCGCGTTAGGATTATCGGTCGCCACGTCCCGCATGTGGGGAACGGCCTCGTCGATGGCGTTGTTCAGCGCCTCGATTTTGCCATCGACGCCCATCGAGCCGGAACAGTCGGCGATCCAGATAAAGTGCAGTTCACGAGCGGCCAGTTCGCCGCCAGGTCGTTTCGCCATGGTTTGTTCTCCTGTTTGATTTAAGAAATTGGAAACGGATGGGCGAACAGATTATTAGAGGTAGACCTCCCCCTCAATCGTGCCGAAGTTGATTTTTGTCCCGGCAGCCAGCCGTACATTGCGGCCCGGCACAACATCGCTTATCGTGCCCTCCGGCAGAGTCACCACCCACTTCTGGCCAGTCAGGTTCTTCAGGCCCCAAACATTCGGATCAGCGGGGTGAAGCGAGACCTCAGCGGCGATTCGGGAGAAGTCATACGACTTCTGGCCGTCGAGGTGATGGGCAAAGAGTTTCGTGTCGTGGTTGAGCACCACCACCGTCTTCGTGCCGATATGGAGACGGAATGGCGAACGCAGGGGATTCTTGCACGACCAGCAGTTGCCAAGTTGGTAGTTTACATCGGGGTCGAAAAAGTTTTCCTCGCCACAGTTAGCGCAGGGCAGGATTAGATCGCGGAGATGGATCATGGCCGCCCGCCACTCGGTCTCCTTGACTCGGCCGTGTTGCGGGTCACGGAGGCCCTCTGTGAACGAACGGACGAACAGGTTCCGCAAGGATTGGGGATAGATGGGCCAGTATTCCAGGGCGTTGCGATGATACTTCGGGTCCGGCCGGTTGGTGTCGTCGTTCGGATCAAAGATGAACAACGGTTCGGCGCCGTAGATTTTGTTCATCGCAGGCAGATCGAAGCACTTGATCGACGACTCTCGTTTGCCTTCCAGCGGGTGGTGGACCATCAGCATGTAAAAGAGCAGCACTGCCAGAGAATAGAGGTCCGTGTCACGACTCGGCGAGGCCTCGCCCCGCACGATTTCCGGCGCCATGAACTTCGGCGTCCCCAGCACGCCACCGGTCGCTTGGCGATTGACAGCCACGTTGTCGTTGTCGCAGATTAGAACGTCCCCATTCTTCGGATCGAAAAAGACGTTGCCAAACGAGATGTCGCGATAGCATAGGCCCGAGGAGTGCAACTGGTAGTAACTGTCGGCAAGCTGGTAGCCGGCCGTCGCCAGCGCGCGGAAGGACGGCTCGGCCCGCCGCTTCATCAGGTCGACAATCCCCTTGTGACGGGGATCGCGCAGCCCCATGACATAGCCGAACCCAGCCACATGCGGATCGGACACCAGCTCCATCGGCCATAGGAAACGATGGTCTGGCGACCCACGGGCAATCAGATCTTCCAGCAGCAGCCGCTGCTCCATGGTGGCAGAGCGCCGGAAGTACCACTTCAGGGCGACCGGTGCCCCATTTAGATCGGCCTTATAGACTTCACCCTGGCCGCCGCCGCCGAGGAACTGTGCTACACGGCAAACCGTCCTGGACGTTTCGGTGGTCAGCGTTTGGTTAGAACTCAACAGCTGATTCATTTGATTGATGGTGTTGGATTTGCGACTGTTCTTCGTTGCAGGAGTTGTTCGTGGGTTGCCGAGGCCAGCGCACGAAAAAAGGACGCCGGACCGAGGCCGCTCGCCGAACCTCCGCGAAGAGGCAGTACGAAACAGCACAAGGCCGACGTCCCCTTTCGGGGACGCGGTCCAAGCACTGCTTTCGTACTTCAAGAGTCCGAAGACTCAGGTTCGCGGTTTTCGGCAAAGCAGATCTTGACGCAACGCGTCAACGAATTGTGACGGCCAGTTTTCCCGGCCGGTTGTCTTCTTGGTTCTCCTGGAATTCAGTATCAATACAGGCGTTGGGCAAAGGTGCCCGCCATCGGTGATTGTAGTCATC
>JADFKK010000182.1 GCA_022564995.1 Planctomycetota bacterium
CGGGTCGCCCCGACACCCGCCCGATCGGCTACATGGCGAACGAGCAATTACCAAAGTCAGTACCTTTCAACTAACAAGATCAACCAGACTTAACCTGGCGCACCGAATCACGCGAATCTACGCGAATGTTCCACTTGGTCAGCGAAAAAGCGTGTTGATGCGGATGCGCCGAGTCGAATATCGTACGGCCAATCAACGTCGCACGATTCGCGTAGATTCGCGTTATTCGCGGGCAACAACTGTTTCGTTTGCTTTGAATTCCTATTCACGTCTGCTAGCTGGAGTCTATTGTCGGCGACGGGAGTCGCCTCCTACAACCTAGATTCCTTCCCACGGGCTGAAAATACCGGTTATAATGGCTCGCGATGGCAGCCCCGCGAGTTGCCTGCCGAATACGTTTGGGCAGACCTTCCTTCCAGCCGAAGACGAATACGATGATTCGATCCAAAACGCTCCTGCGTATCTTCGTTTGTGTTTTCCTGTGCGGCGCCATCACCGCCACGGCCCGCGCCGCCGACAAGGTTGACTTCGCCCGACAGATCAAACCGATTCTGGCGAAGCATTGCTTCGCCTGTCACGGGCCGGACCGCAACAAGCAGGAAAACGAGCTGCGGCTCGACGTGCCGAATGACGAACTCAAGGAAGTCATCACGGCCGGCAACTCCGCCAAGAGCGATTTGTACCAGCGGCTCGTCACCAAAGACGTCGACGAGATGATGCCGCCGGCCGATTCGAAGGGGCCGCGGCTCAATAAAAAGCAGATCGAGTTGATCCGCCGCTGGATCGATGAAGGCGGCCAGTACGACGCCCACTGGGCCTACGTCAAGCCGCTGCGGCCAAGCGTGCCGAAGACAAACAACGCCTGGGTGATCGGCGCGATCGACCATTTCGTCGCGGCCGGTCATGCGAGTCACGGATACCAACCGGCGCCGCAGGCCGACCGCCGTTTGCTCATCCGCCGGCTGTATTTCGATCTGATCGGGCTGCCGCCCAAGCCGGCCGAGATCGACGCCTTCGTGGCCGACAAATCGCCCCAGGCGCATGAGAAGCTGGTCGATCGACTGCTGGCCAACAAACATTTCGGTGAGCGGATAGCCATCTACTGGCTCGACTTGGTTCGCTTCGCCGACACCAACGGCATTCACGGCGACAATCATCGCGAGCACGCACCGTTTCGCGATTGGGTCATCGCGGCCTTCAACAATAACAAGCCCTACGACGAGTTCACGGTCGAACAACTGGCCGGCGATCTGCTGCCGAAGCCGACCCTTCAGCAAAAAGTCGCCTCCGGATATAACCGCCTGAACATGACGACCCGCGAGGGCGGGGCGCAGGCCAAGGAGTATCGGGCCAAATACGCGGCCGATCGCGTGCGGAACGTCTCGACCGTGTGGATGGCCACGACGATGGGCTGCACCGAATGTCACGACCACAAGTACGACCCGTTCCTGACCAAGGATTTTTACCGGCTGGCGTCGTTCTTCGCCGACGTGCAAGAGACGGCGGTCGGGGCGCAGGGCGCGAATCTCAAGGTGCCGACGCCCGAGCAGATGGCCCAACTCAAGAAGGCCGAAGAAGAGCTGGCCGGGCTGCGAAAGAGGCTCGCTGATGCGGTCAAAGAGCCAAAGGAAAAGCAAGACGCGCTGAAAAAACAGATCGCCGCGGTTGAAGGGCGGGTGAAACAACTCAAAAACGCCGGACAGCCGACGTTGATCGCCGTGGCCGGTAAACCGCGCGTGATGCGCGTCTTGCCGCGCGGCAATTGGCTCGACGACTCCGGCGAGATCGTCACTCCTGGCGTGCCGGCGTATCTGAAGCAAATCGATCTCGGGGAACGCCGCGGAACCCGGCTCGATCTGGCCAAGTGGATGGTCGCCCGCGACAACCCGCTGACGGCTCGGGTGTTTGTGAACAGATTGTGGAAGCTGATGTTCGGCCGGGGCATCGCGGTGCCGCTCGACGACTTCGGCACGCAGGGCACGCTGCCGACACATCCCGAACTGCTCGACTGGCTGGCGGTTGAGTTCATGGAGAGCGGCTGGAACACGAAGCACATGCTCAAGCTGATGGTCATGAGTAATACCTATCGCCAGTCGTCCACGCCGACCGCCGAACTGCAAAAAAACGATCCGCAGAACCAATGGCTGGCCCGGCAGGGACGCTTCCGGCTCGACGCCGAGATCATCCGCGACAACGCCCTGGCGGTCAGCGGGCTGTTGGTGTTGAAGATGGGCGGGCGCAGCGTCAAGCCGTATCAGCCGGCCGGCTATTGGGCGCATCTGAACTTTCCCCGCCGCACTTACAAGCACGATAGCGGCGAGAATCAATATCGTCGCGGGCTGTACACCTATTGGGCCCGCACCTTCCTGCACCCGGCCATGGTCGCCTTCGACGCACCCAGCCGCGAGGAATGCACGGTCGAACGTCCGCAGTCGAACACGCCGCTGCAAGCGCTGGTGTTGCTGAACGATCCGAGTTTTGTCGAAGCCGCCCGAGTGTTTGCTACGCGGATCGTGCGCGAGGGGCAGGGTGATTTTTCATCGCGGCTGGGGTTTGCGTATCGCGAAGCGCTGGGGCGAAAACCGAAGCCGGCGGAAGAGAAAATTTTGGCCGGGCTGTATGAGAAACATCTGGGGCAATATACGGCCGACAAGAAATCGGCCGGCGAAGTGTTGACCGTCGGACAAGCCAAGGCGCCGACGGACCTCGACGCGGCCCAAGTCGCGGCCTGGACTTCGGTTGCCCGCACGATATTGAATTTGCACGAAACGATTACGAGATATTGAGAGTCATTCCGCCGCTTGCGGCGAAGCAGATCAATCGACATCGCACCCGTCGGCTAATCCGCAAGCGGCACCCAGCGATACATATTCCACATTTGAGCGATTTATTATGAACATTCGCGACGCGATCCATTTGTCCGCCAATCGTCGCACTTTCCTCGGACGCGGCGCCGCGGGCATCGGCGCCGCCGCGCTGGCGACGCTGCTCGGTCAAGATCTCGCCCTGGCCGCCCCGACCAAGCCCGGCGGCGTCGTCAACCCTTTGCATCACCCCGCCAAGGTCAAACGGGTCATCTTTCTTTGTCAGGCCGGCGGCCCGTCGCACTTGGAAACTTTCGACCACAAACCCAAGCTGGCCGAAATGAACGGCAAGCCGATGCCGGAGTCTTACACCAAGGGCCAGCCAATCGCGCAGCTTCAGGGCAAGAAACTCAACTGCCTCGGCCCGCAGCATAAGTTCGAGAAGTTCGGCTCCTCCGGGCAGCATTTCTGCGGCCTGTTCAAACACCTGGGCTCAGTGGCCGACGAGATGTGCATCATCAATTCGATGGTCACCGAGGCAATCAACCACGATCCGGCCCATACCTACATGAACACCGGCTCGCTCGTCTCCGGCCGCCCCGCCATGGGCTCCTGGCTGCTGTACGGGCTGGGCAACGAGACCGACAACCTGCCGGGCTTTGTGGTGATGATGTCCATCGGCCGCGGCGGACAGGCCCAGCCGATCGCCTCGCGCCAGTGGCACAGCGGCTTTCTGCCCAGCCGCTACCAAGGCGTCGAGTTTCGCTCCAAGGGTGACCCGGTGATGTATGTCACCCGGCCCAAGGGCGTCGGCGTAACGCAGCAGCAAGACGTGGTCGAGGCGGTCAAACAGCTCAACGGCTTGCTCGACCGCGAAGTGGCCGATCCGGAAATCGCCACCCGCATCGCGCAGTATGAACTGGCCGCGAAGATGCAGGCCAGCGTGCCGGAGCTGATGGACGTCTCGAACGAGCCGAAGAGCATTCTCGATTTGTACGGCACCAAGGGCGCCGACGGCTCGTTCGCCGGCAATTGTCTGCTGGCCCGTCGGCTGGCCGAACGGGGCGTGCGGTTCATCCAGCTTTATCACCGCGGCTGGGACATGCACGGCGGTGTGAAGAAGAGCATGGTCACGGCGGCCAAGGAGGTCGATCAGGCGTCGGCCGCCTTGATCAAAGACCTCAAGCAGCGCGGCATGTTAAAAGACACGCTGATTATCTGGGGCGGCGAATTCGGCCGCACCCCCATGGCCCAAGGCTCCGGCCGCGACCATCACATCAAAGGCTTCTCCATGTGGCTGGCCGGCGGCGGCATCAAAGGCGGCCTCACCCACGGCGCCACCGACGAACTCGGCTACAAAAGCGTAGAAAACGTCGTCCACGTCAACGATCTGCACGCGACGATTCTGCACCTCATGGGCATCGACCACCTGCGGCTAACGACAAGATTTCAAGGCAGAGATTTCCGGCTCACCGACGTGGCTGGGAAAGTAATCAAAGACATCTTGGCGTAAGGCTTTGTAGGAGGCGTCTCCGACGGCGACCGTGGGTCACAAACGGGTGGCCCGACGGGTGGCCCGGCCAATTGCGAAGCGATTGACCGGGTTGCGCAGCAACAAGAGGATCTCTCTCCGCGCCGCCACTTCATCGATATCGCCCCCAGCCAACTCTCCGCGTGATCGCCCGCATCGTCTCTCCGTAACGCACACCCGTACAAGCGCGAGTGGATTGTCCGCAGATGACGCAGAGTAACGCAGACTTCATGTTGACGACTGCGCCTGCCGGGTGCTTTATGATCGCTCCTCACGAGCGATATGAAATATTTGTTGCTGGAACGCAGGCATCACTGCGTTGCCTTATCTCGACCAAGAAAAGACAGAACCGAGGTCAATTGTGGCTGGACGAGCGCCAACTGTTCGCGATGGTCGTCGGACATGCTGGCGAGAATTTCGTCTAGGTAGTCCAAGAATTCACCCTTGCTAGGATAGGAGAAGACTTTGACGCCGAAATCCTCATCCATTTTCATGCGATCATCCGATGCAACGGCATGAAAACTTCTGTCGATGAACATGGCATCGCAGTACGGTGCAAAGCGTGAGATCATCTTTACATCGAACGCATCGCTTCGCTTGGCGTTTTGCGGAGTCTTTCGATTCTTTCCTACTCGTTCCGCAATTATCGCCCATAGACGAGACGAAATGTCGACGAATGGCGTTTGTCGAAACGCATCTGACTCAAGGAACCGCGCGACAATTGCCAATGGTTCGCTACTGTCAGCCTGTGACTCCTTGACTTCACAGCCGAGCCAATGAACCAGCATGATTCCCGGGTCGGTACTCGGGAGACCTTCGGGCGTGAAAGTCGGGGGCGCAACTTCGCGGTATTGTGCGAGAAGCCGCTGGCCATGTCGTCTCGCATGTTCGATTAGATACTCGTCAAACGTCCTCGGATTCTTGTGCCATTCCTCAAAATCTGCCCGAAGGCCTTGATGTAGCGAGTCCCGATAAGCCCTCACGCCTTCAACGATGGCGGAGTTTGTTGACATGTTGGCAAAGATGGTTGGCTCTATCGCCCAGCGATTTGGGTCATCCTGGAAGGCATCCTTTACTCGTACATGATTTGGCGATTCGTGGCCTGTCTTAAGAAACCATCGAATGGATCGGAGTAACTGAGATTCCTCAATTTCCATTGGAAAGCGAAAGTGGATTTCGCCTCCGAGGCTCTGGTATAAGTCCTTCAGGACATCCCGAAGATCATGTTGAAGCAACGACTCATGGCGGTGAACTTCTGAATACGGGCATACAATGAGTTGCAACTGCGAAAGCGTGACCAAGCGTTTGCGAAGTTCGGGCCAGAACGGATCAGAACCGCCGACGAAGTTACCAAGAACAAATTGATCGAGATATATGACCCTCTTCCTTCCAAGAGGCGGCAGCGGCTCATCGGTATAATAGTTGCATATTCGACACCGCGTAAACCAAAACTGCCCCATAATGTGAGGTGGGCCGAAACTCGCCGTCGCCTGACAAGCGGGGCAGTCCACTCCAACGACTGCTGAAATTTCCATTTTTCACTCTCCCTGCCATGTCGCCGGTTTCAAGTGACCAAGGCCGAATCGTATGCCAAACGACACTGTTTTAATCCTACAGGTTCACCCTGGCAAATGGTGCAACTCACGTCACGCGGTTTTGCATTTTCCTCACAATTTGATGCGGCGAGTGGGCTCGCAGATTTGACGCCCGCCCGAGAAAACGCATCTTCTCTGCGACGCTTCGCGTTAGTCCATTGCGACGCGACGCCGCCCAACAGCTGACCCCTAGAGTTCGTCCAGCGACAGATCGCGTTGGGCCAAATGGCGGACCGCATACACAACAACTCGGTCGGGGCGAATGGCGAAGATGGCCCGATGCGTCTTGCGGCGGCCCAAGCCGTAAGGAAGCTGCCGAATCTCAATCGGCATGTTCGAGTTCTCGCGGGCGAGAGGGCAACGCTCTGGGTTGTTCGCCAAGCCGCGAATCGCCAACACGAATCCGTCGTACCAGCGCTCAGCCTGCTCGACCGATCGATGCTCCGCCCACCAGCGCGCCGCGTCTTCCAATTGACGATCGGCCTTGGCAGTGACGTAGACTTCGTAACTCACTTGGAGAAGCCGAGCTTCTGACGAATGTCGGCATTGACTTCGTCCAGCGGGCGCATCCGACCTGTGGCTTCGTCTTCGATGCCTTGCTGGATGTCGGCGACGGCCGCCTCGTAATCGTCCAGGGCGTGCAGCGCCTCGGTGAGAAGCTCATCTTGGGACGCATATTGACCGGTCGACATCTTCTGGTCGATCAGCGATTGCAACTGCGCCGGAATTTCGTAATTCATGGCCGTTTCTCCTCAGATCCATGATACCAAACCCGAGAGCGGGAAAGGCGGGAAAGGGGCCATCCATCCATCTTTCGCCGGGGAACCCCCGGATTACCGTCGGCAAAAAGAAGGGTGGCCCGAATTTCCCGAATTTCTCCTGATCGATCAAGCGACGCTTGCCTAGACCGGGTATTGGGATTGGAGTCCACCGCAAGAGTCCTGGCCGAGCCGAATTATTTCGCGTCGGACCGCTTGATCTCGGCCGCCACGGCGCGGTGATCGGAGAGTGTCTCAGCAATTACTTCGTAGCGGACGAATTGCAGATCCGACGAGATCAAGATCCAGTCGAGTCGCTTTCCCGTGGAAGGAAAGGTGGCCCCCTGGCTCTGGTCCGGTTCGTAAGCTCGGAGATTCAACTCGGCGGCCAGCGTCCGCAATGTCTCCTCGCTGCCGGTCCACTGACAATTAAAATCGCCCATCACGATCAGCGGCCCGCGCTTGCCCGCCAGCAGATCGATCATCTGGCGGATTTGCGACTCGCGGACCGAGCGGCGGGCAAAACCGAGATGCACCGAAACGACCGTAACTTGAGTCTCGGAGCCCGGCCACAAGAGCGTGCCGACGACGAACCCCTTGGAGAACGTCGGCGGAGTCGGCGAAAATGTTTGTGAGGCCGTATCGGCCAGCGGCATTTGCGCGATCAGCGCCGTGCCGTAGGAAAGTCGCAATCCCTTGACGTGCTCGCCGCGGAAGTGATGCGAATAACGGCCCGCCTCGGCGAGGTATTTTACGTGGTCAAACCGTCCGCTCCATATGCTCGGTCCGTCGGCTTCCTGCAACGCCACCACCGCCGGTTGTTCTCGCCGCAGCATCTCCGCGACACGGTCGAGGTTTTCGCGAATCGCAGAGCGGCTCAGCAGCGCCTGATGCGCACCGTCGCTGCGGCCATGGGCCAGATTAAGCGTCATGACCTTCAGTGACGAGACGGCTTGAGCCTCGGCTGCGAAAGACGGCCCGCCGGCGGGAACTCTCGAGGCCGGCTGCCACGAATCGATCGTCGGCCCGCTGGTCCAGAGCGGAACGCCGATGGCCAGCGCCACGATGATGAGCATCAGGCCCAAGCCAGCTGCGCCCAGGCGTTTGAGGCGTCGTTTCATAATACAAGTCCTCGTCGCGGTTTGTCAGTGTCGCGTGTATCCCAAGATCACTCACTGCGAACAACCTGACAACGCTATCACCGACCTCAGCGGCGGTGCCCAAGCTATTATCGCCCTTTACCTCGGTGTAGGCAACCGTACGGGCGGCTTTGATGAAGCGGGCGAAGGGCGGTGCAGTCTCATCTGCCCGGCCGTTGCTGGAGCCGAATTGAATGTCGCAGCCGGCCGCGACCACTACTCTAATAAAAGGGGAGGTAGTTGTCTCACTTATACTGGCACAGAGGGCCACGCTGCGCAGAACTCCCTTGCAGCGGCTGCCAGCATGACGACAGGCGATTGGGCGTGTGATATGGTGGGGCGGGTAGTGCGTCGTCAACTCTAAGAACCTGGGTTGAGCAGCCCAAAGCGTAAGTGTTGAAATTGCGCAACTTCAAGAATCACGCTTCGCACTTACGATGCTCTGTCTTCATGTCCATCATTACACTTACGACTGACTTTGGTGCCGGCAGCCCTTACGTGGCGGAGATGAAGGGGGCCGTGCTGTCGATTTGCCCCGAGGCGACAATGGTCGACGTCTCGCACGACGTGCCGCGGGGCGACGTGCGCCAGGGGGCGCTCGTGCTGCGGCAGATCACACCCGCGTTTCCCGAAGGGACGATTCACATCGCCGTGGTCGATCCGGGCGTCGGCAGCGGGCGGCGGATTCTCTTTGCCCGGCTGGGCCGGCAGTGTTACGTCGCGCCGGACAACGGGCTGCTTAGCGCGGTCGCAGATCACGCCTCGCCGCGATCGTTCATCGAACTGACCGAGCGGCAGTTTTGGCGGCCGGAGATCTCCGCCACATTTCACGGCCGCGACATCATGGCGCCGGTGGCGGCCCATTTGGCCAGGGGCGTGTCGCCGCAGCAGCTTGGCCGGCCGATTGACGATGCGGTGATGCTCGACTGGCCGGAGGCCCGCTGCGAAGCGGGGCGAATCATCGGGCAGATTCTCTCCGTCGACCGCTTCGGAAACCTGGCCACCAACGTCGCCGCCGAGGTGCTTCCGGCCGATGCCAGGGTGAACATCACCTGTGGCGGGCGCGACGTCGCCGGGCTGAGCCTGGCCTATGCCGAGCACCGCGACGGATCGCTGATTGCGCTGGTCGGGTCCGATGGCTGCCTGGAGGTGGCCGTTACGGGCGGAAACGCGGCGAAAATGCTCGATGTCGGTCCCGGTTCGCCCGTCGAGGTCGCATGGTAAAACGGCCCCGGCGTCTCTACAATGGTCGCTTGCTTGCAGCGACTGCACGAAATGACTAACAACGGGAGTCGGCCGCGGTGCCCAACACGATCACAGGAAAGATCGCCGAGATCGATTCGGCCGGTAATCTGATCACCGACATTACGGCCGAACAGTTGATCGGCGTTCCACGCGACGAATCGGTTAGCGTGGCTGCCGACGAGCACGAGACCATCGGTATCTTCCCGGAGGATCACGGCCAGCCGGAGATGACCTTGATTGCGATGCTCGACGTGGCCGGCCGGCTGCAATTCGTGCTGGTCGGCGACAGCGCCCAGATGATGCTGGGGCTCGGCGTCGGAACCCAAGTGACGGTGCGTTGGTAGGAGCAGAATTGACCCTCGAACAACTACGACGCTCGGATCGGACAAGCCTCTGGCACTCCTTCACCCAGATGGCCGAGTACGAGCCGTTGATTATCGAGCGGGCCAAAGGTTGCACGCTGACGGACGTCGAGGGAAACGAATATCTCGACGGCGTGAGTAGCTTGTGGTGTAACGTCCACGGGCATCGCCACCCGAAGCTCGACGCGGCCATCACCCTTCAGCTCGAAAAGGTCGCCCACGTCACGTCGCTGGGCTGTTCCAACCCGACGACCATTCGTTTGGCCAGGCGGCTGGTCGAGCTGGCGCCCGCTGGGCTGGAACATGTGTTCTTTTCCAGCGACGGCTCTTCGGCGGTCGAGGTGGCGCTCAAGCTGGCTTTTCAATACTGGCAGCAGCGCGACGATCCGCGGCCGGAGAAAACCCGATATGTGGCGCTCGAAAACGCCTATCACGGCGATACGCTGGGCAGCGTGAGCGTCGGCGGGGTCGAGCGCTTTCAGGCGATGTTCGAGCCGCTGCTGTTTGACGTATTGCGGCTGCCGATGCCCGATAGTTACCGGCGGCCCGAGGGCGTTGCGCGCGGGGCGGCGGCCGAGTTCTATCTTAAGCAGGCGGACGATCTGTTGCGCGAGCATCACGATCAGATCGCCGCCTTGGTGATGGAGCCGCTCGTGCAAGGCGCCGCCGGCATGGTTTGCCATCCGCCGGGATACCTCCGCGGAATTCGCGAATTGACCGAGAAGTACGACGTGTTGCTGATCGCCGATGAAGTGGCGGTCGGCATGGGACGCACCGGGCGGCTGTTCGCCTGCGAGCACGAAGATGTCGCGCCCGATCTGGTCTGCCTCGGCAAGGGGCTGACCGGCGGGTATTTGCCGCTGGCGGCCACACTCGCCACGGACGAAATCTGGAAGGCGTTTCTCGGCACCTACGCCGAGTCGAAGTCGTTTTTTCACGGGCACACCTACAGCGGCAATCCGCTATCGGCCGCCGTGGCGCTGGCAACGCTCGACGTGTTCGACGAGGAACGCACGCTTGAACAAATGAAGCCAAAGATCGCCCGGCTGGAAGAACATCTGCTGCGCATCGCCGAGCTGCCGCGGGTGGGCGACGTGCGCCAGCGAGGGCTACTGGCCGGAGTTGAACTCGTCGCCGACCGCTGCACCAAAGAGCCGCTGCCGTGGCAGGAGCAATGGGGCCAGAGGGTCTGCCGGCACGCGCTCGGCGAGGGCGTTTGGCTAAGGCCCCTGGGCAGCGTCGTCGTCATCATGCCGCCGCTGTCGGTCTCGCTCGATGAACTCGACCAGATTTGCAACGCCGTTTACAACGGGATTGTTGCGTTGACTTAGCAAGTATCGCGAGACAGAGCCGCCGTTTCCTCACGGCGATGCGTGTTGGCAGCGCGACGTACATCGCCCTGGGGACAGGGCGGCTCCGTTTACAATTCCGAATTCCACATTCCGAACTCAACATCCAATGCACGCTACGCTCAACGTCTTGCTGCTGCAAATTCGCAACCCGGACGATCCGATGCGCGACAACGAAGTGCAATGCTTCGCCCGGGCGCTGCGTCGCGATCCTGCGCATTTGGAGACGTTCGATCTGCTGGCCCGCTCGCCAACCCCCGCGGAGCTCGATCGGGCCGACTTGCTGCTGTTTGGCGGCGCCGGGCATTATTCGGCAGCCGGCGAGGGTCAGTGGTTGGAGCGAATCCTCGACTTATTGCGCGAAGTCCATGCGATCGGCAAACCGACGTTCGCCTCCTGCTGGGGTTTTCAGGCAATGGCTCGGGCCATCGGCGGCCGGGTGACCAACGACGTCGCCCGGGCGGAAGTCGGCACCCACGAACTATTTCTCACGCCCGCGGGCCGCGACGATCCGATCTTCGGACCGCTCGGCGAGCGATTCCTCGGCCAGATGGGCCACGAAGACCGCGTCGATGTGCTACCGCCCGGGGTCACGCTGCTGGCTTCGTCCGAGCGGGTCGAGAACCAAGCCTATCGGTTCGACGGCCTGCCGATTTACTGCACGCAGTTTCACCCCGAACTGAGCCGCGGCGATCTCCTCACGCGGCTCGCGGCTTACCCCGAATACACCGAGCGGATCGCACAGACGCCGCTGGCGAAGATTGAGATGCTCACCGCCGAAACTCCCGAAACCGAGCAACTGTTGCACCGTTTTGTCGAGCACGTGTTTGGTTAGTCTGCTAGCATCGAACGGGCGTTGTAAAAACTACAGTGCCAGCCGGCCGGCTGCGCGGCGGCGGCGGACATTTTTCGCGGTAAACGGACCCATTTTTCTCCTGTTTTCTTCGCTTCGGCTAAAGTCTGAGGCGACATCGTCCGACTTTGGCACGCCAACTGCGTTGCCATCCTCCGCACATGTTCGACCCAGCGGCCTGGGAGCTTCCCGCGGTTTCCCAGGCCCTTTCGTCCATGAGGCACCGTGAATCTTAGCAGCGCGTCGCACGACTCGAGGCGACAGTCACCCGTTACGGGATATGCCGGTTTTTCACGGTTGGAGGGCTCGTTGAGCTACGTCATTAGCCCAATGAGCCCTTTTTTTGTTCCGATCGGGCCGCTTGGCAGCTAAGCTTTCCTAAAGCACCCAGTCTTCCGTTCTTGTGCAATGAGAATCTTCGCCTTGAATCGGAAAGGGCTGGCTAGACCATCTCCCCTTCCAAATTATTTCGCGATCGATCATCATTCGCGGTGAACGGGAACATTCCGTCGTTATTTTGCCAAGGAGACCCTCTGCCATGGCCACGGCAACTCTTGAAGCGCCAACTCAGACCCCAGTTCAAACCCACGTCGAACAAATTGGCGATACCGCCGGATTGATCTGGCACACGCTGTCCGAGGATGGACCGACGTCGATCACCAAGCTGATCAAGAAGGTCGGAGCCCCGCGCGACCTGGTGATGCAAGGCATCGGCTGGCTGGCCCGTGAGGAAAAAATCGTCATCGAAGAAGAATCGCGCAGCCGGATCATTTCGTTGAGCGACGAGTAGGCGCTACTTCCCGCGCGCCACCGTGTCGTCGCGATAGAGCGGAAGCAGCCGGTGGCGGACTTCCAGCGAGAGCAGATTCATGGTGGTGACGTAAATCCGCCCGCCGTATTTTCCCCAGGCGTCTTTCACCGCGCCGTCGTCCTGCAAGTTCGGGCTCCAACTGCCGGCGAATTTTCCTTCGGTGACTTGCGTGTCGACCAGCAACGGTTTGAGGTGCTCGTTCCACTGGCGCAGATATTCGTCGCCCATGTGGGCCATGACTTGGCTCGCATAATACCAGTAGTAGGTATCGCGGGTCGGACGGCGCCGTGTGCCAAGCGAGGGCGGGTGATCGAGCAGGCGCTTTGCGCCGCGAACCATCGCGGGGTCGCCAGGATCGGATCCCAGGTAAAGCTTCATCAGCATCCCGACCGAGGTCATCACCGGATTCGGATTGGGCTCCTGCTTTTTGAGCGGATCGGGATTGTAGATGAATTGCGAAGCGTCGCCCTTCTTCTCGGCTCGGGCCAGAAAGACCCGAACCAGTTCATAGCAATTCTTGGGCACGTTCAGCCCGGCCAATTCGCCGCTCTTGAGCGCCATGAGTTGCCAGCCAGTCACCGAGGTGTCTGAGCCTTTGCCCGGACTATAACGCCAGCCGCCGCGCTTTGGATGCTGCGATGCGACAATAAAGTCGAGCGCGTTTTGGGCCGGATCGCGCAGCATCGCGACGTCGGTGGTCATGCCGTAGGCCTCGCACAGGGCGATGGCCGCGATTCCATGGCTGTACAACTGCGCCGGATCGTTCTCGTACTTGCTGCGAACGATGTACAGATCGCCGTTTTCTTTTTGGTTGCGGATGAGAAACTCCAGCCCTCGGCGGACCACGGTTCCGTAGCGATCGCTATCGTGGTCGTAGCTGGCCCCCAAGAACGCCAGCAGGGCAAGCCCCGTGGCAGCCGTGTCGGAATCGATACTACCCGCCCCGGCGTTTTCATAGCCGGGCGGAAAGTGATTCAAGCTCCAACTGCCGTCGGGCCGCTGCATTTTGGCCAAGAACTCCAGCCCCGTGCCGATGGCCCGCTCCAGCTTGGTAGTCGGCTGCCCGCGATAATAGTCGGCCCCCAATTGCTTGCCGGCTCTGGCGGAAAATTCCTGCTGCACGTTCTTTGCCCGCAGGTCGGTGATTTGTCTGGCCCCGGCCTTCTTGGTGTTGATCCGCGCCGAGATGGGAATCACCACGTCGCTGTTTTCCTGAGCCTGACGGCTGCGCGAACCGGGCACCGGCGCGGGCGTTTGGCCGAGTCCGCCCATGTCGACTTCGGCGTTGGTCACCACTTGTACGACGCCGGAATCTGCCCGCAGGGCCTTGCCGGGCGTGAGGCCCATCGTCTCCGAAACGCCGCTCGCGCCCTGGGCGGTTAGCTTCGTTGCTTCGACGGCTGCGGCGGTTACGCTTGGCAGCGCTCCGCGAGCGGACTTCCTCAGCATCGCGCCGCCGAGGGCTTGGGCCAAATTCGGCGCTTGCTCGGCGCCGTCGTTGGTGGCTCGCTTCGTCGAACCGCGTCCGACCGCGCCCAACGCCGGGGCGTCTTGGAGCGCTGGACCGGCAGCCGCGATGCTATGGTTCAGCAGCGAACCGAACATGCTGCGCGGCCGGCTGACTTCGCCTTCGGCGGCGCCCGCTGCGAGCGTCGCGCTGGGATTGCCCTTGCCCGGTCCGTCGTTGCTGCCGGGCGTTCCGGCCGCGGCGATCGTCTCGGCTTGGGTGGTCGCGGATGACGACGAACGGCGACGATTAGGAAGCGACGTGGCGCCGCCACCGGCCAGCGCGGGCGTCGTCTGCGAGCCGGTCGCTCGACCAATTCGTGAGGCGCTTGGTTTGCCCGTTCCGCCGGTGGAAAGCTGCGGATCACCTTGGGCGACCTTGCTCACGTCGCCCGATATGCTGGCGCGGGCTGCCGCGTCAGATGCACGTACCGCCGGCGAGGCGCCGGCAATGGTACCGGCGATGGCTCCGCCCGCAGGTGCCGCCGGCAGATCGGTCTTGGCCAGCGTTTCGCTGCGGTGCGTGCTGCGCGAGGCTCGCTGTAACGACTTGGCCGACGAGCCGCCCTCTGCCGCGGACTGGTCATCGTTCGATGCCCGTCCGGCGGTCGCTTTGGCCACCGCGTTTGCAGGGCCGGTCTGTAGCTCGCCGCTGCCCGCATCGACGGCGACCTTTTTGATCTGCGCGGCCGAGTCACCTCGGGCGGCGGTTGTTACTGCGTTGGCCGTCAGCGAACTGGCCGGACCTGCGACGTCGCCGGCGTTGCCGACCGCCACGACCGACTCTGCCCGTGTTTCGGACGCCACCGATCCGCCCGCCTTTCGTATCGGTCGGCCGGTTCCGTCGCCGGCCTTCAAAGCTGGCGGAGCGGGCTGGCTATTAGCACGACCGATGTCCTGCGAAGATGGTTGGCCCGCTCCGTCGCTGAACGACGCGGGTCCGACCTCGTCGGCCCGCTTGATCGCTGGAGAGCTCGCCCCGCCCGTGTCGGCGCGGGCAACTTCGCTGGCCGATGGGGCGGCGTCTGGCGCGGCGTCTTCCGACGGGATTCCGCTGGCTTTGCCCGGGCTGACGGGATCAACATCGGCGACCACCGCGTCGATGCTTTCTTCCGGCGAAGCGCCAGGACGCCGGCGGGCGATCGATTCGGTTGGCGATCCCGGCGTGACCTGTGGCTGTCCGCCGCCCGCGGCACGTCCCACGTCGGCCGCCTCGACCGTGCGAACCGGTCCGAAGTCAATCTGGCTTTCGCCCACCGCGGCGGTGACTTTGCCGATGGGGGCGGACGAATCGCTTTTCGCCAGCGCGGCGCTGCTCGAAGCGTCGATCTCAGCCGGATTATGTGAACCCGGCGCGTTGGGCGACGGGGCGTCGGGCGTTGCCGCCAAAACGGCCGTCGGCACCTCGGCCTGGGCCTTCGATTTACCGACGTTGGTCCGACGGCTCGACACCAGCGACGGCCCCCGGCGGTCTTGCTGCGACGGGGCGGGACGACGCGCGGCGGTCGAGGGCGTTAGCGCCGGGCTGTGGCTGGCTGGAAAATTGCTTTCCATGTTTTGCGAACGTCCCTTGCCAACCACGCCACGCATTGAGGGGCTGGCCGACAATTTGCTCGGCTGGAATTGCGACGCGCTACGGGTGGGTGACTTGCTCGACGGCGAACTCGTGGCGGCCACCTGCGTTGCGGCCTGCGGCGCGGTGCGCTGGGTCTTCGGCGGCCCGCCCTGCTTGGCGGCCGTGGCGGAGAGGGTGGGAGATGGGGTCGGTTGGTTAGCACGCCGCGCGGCTGGGCGGGCTGTGAGAGCGGTGGCCTTGGGCGACGGGGAGTCGCTATCGCGCGGAGACGCGCGGCGAGGCGTCGACTGGCTCGCCGAATTGCGGGCAACCGACGACGACGCAGGCGCGAGGGTCGGTGTCGCCGGGGAAGACGACGCGGCCGGCGCCGGCGTGGCGGACGACGGGGCGTTGCTGGCAACGATCTTGCTGGGCGATTGGGCCCTGGCGCGGGCAAGAGACGGCGCGACCGTTTTGGCTATCGCCGGCGCCTGCGATGGCTGATCGGATCGCTGGGTAACTGAGGAGGAGGGCGCCTTGGCCGCGGTCGGCGAAGGCGCCTCGCTCGGCTGGTTTTTCGTTGCCGGCTGCTTCGCTGCGGCCCTTTGGCTGCGGGCAACGGCTGCTGAGGGCGATGCGGCCGGCTGTTGTGGCGAGGGGGTTGGTGTTGGCGGCGCGGCCGGCGCAGTGACCGTCGCGACCTGCTCCGGGGTGTTCTTCTGCGGGCTGCGCTGGGCGGCCTGCCGAGTTGTTTTCGCCACGATCGGCTGGGCCGGGCTGCTGGTTGTTTGCTTCGAGATTGCCCGCGCGTCGGCGACCGCGGCGGGGCTCGGCGTGGGCTGGCTCGTCGGCTGCTGCTTGGCGATTTTTCGACTGGTGTCGGCCCGTTCGATCTTACTTGCCGTTGGTTCGGCCGCGTCGATTGCCGCCTTCTTCACCGACGGCTTGGGCGAAGCATCGACCGCGACCGCGCGAGGAAGCGGCCGAAGCTCCGGCGAAGACTTTTTCACCGCCGGTGACGACGCGGAGGCTTCGGGCGTTGGGGTCGACTGCGATCGCTTCTGGGCCAAGCTGGACGTTGGCTGCTGCTCGATCGTGGCTGGCTCCTGGGCGCTGTCGCGAGCCGGCTTGCTTGGCTCGCTCGACTTGCGATCCGCTGGCGTCGTTTGGGCTTGCAAATTCGAGGAGGCCCGCGGCTGCGACTGGGCCGGCTGTGGGATTGTCGTCGCTCGGGTTGCCACGTCGGTCGGCCGGCTTTGGCGACTCATTTTGGCCGGCGTCTTGCTGGCCTTCGGCGCCGACTGCTGCGACGTGGCCGCCTTGATCGGCTGAACGCGATCGACTTTCGGCTGCGGCTCTAAATCAACCGGCTGGGGGTCCAGCTTGGCCTCGTCGCGTGTGACGGGCTTGCGCGGGACGTCCTTGGGCTGTGCTTCGGGCGAGCGGGTCTGGGGCGGATTCCGAAATTCCTGCTCGGCGAGATTCTGGCTCGTGACCTGCTCCAAAAGCTGAATGTCGAACACGATGCGGGCCACCGGCGTGTCTTCGATGTCCTCGTCGATCGGATCGAGGATCGTAAAAGGCAGATGCGATCTTTGCAGCATCATCGCGATCCACAGATGCACGAGGATCGTCAGCAAGACAAACAGCATCGTCCGACGCAGCGTGAACTGCTTGAAACGGAAGGCTGCCCATACCAGCAGCCCGCAAGTGAGGCTGAGCGTGAGCAGGTAGGTGCAGCCATTGTAGAGCAGATTGGGCTCGGTGAGCGAAAGCTTCGCGAGGATGAACCCGGCCACGAACCCGGCCAAAATCAACAGTGTAACGACGATCGGCCAGAGCTGATCTTCGACGTCGAGAACCCGAACCGTTCTCAACTTACGAATGATTCGTCGCGAACGAGCCATGGCGGTGAATTTGGGATTTCAGATTTGGGATTTGGGATTTGTAAAGCCGCGACCAGTGGTCGCGCCGGGAATGCAAGATTCAGCGTGGAGACTGGAGAC
>JADFKK010000183.1 GCA_022564995.1 Planctomycetota bacterium
TCAAGATCGCAGACCGCACAACACAAGGTCGCTATCTGTGTGCGCTGCGCGGGGAGTGGACCTCAAAAGCGCCCTACGCTTACAAGAAAAAGTATAAAGACGTGGAGCGGCACAAGCGCGGCTATCTCGTGCTCGGCGACAAAGAGGAAATACGAATCGTTCGGTGGATTTTCAAGCAGTACACCGAAACCGACACAAGTTGCCGCGCTCTAGCTGCGGAGCTGAATCGAACCGGCGTGAAGACTCGTAAAGGGGATCGCTGGAGCTTTAGCGCGGTGTTGAAGATGTTGCGCCGGCCGGCGTACAAGGGGGAGGCAGTCTACAATCAAACCACGCGCGCCCAGTTTCGCACAATTCTTGACGGGAAAGTGTCACAGGCCCCCGGAAAAAGCCAAGTGAAACCGAGCGACGATTGGATCGTCGTCGAGTGCCCGGTTATTGTGTCCAAGGAAGTATGGGAAGCGGGACAACGGAAGCTGAAACGGCGTAGCGTCCGACGAACGCCGTTGGTTGGCGGTGGCGAGTTTTTGTTGTCGGGATTGCTTCACTGCGCAAACTGCGGGCATGTGATGCACGGCAGAACATACGAGTTGCGAAGCGGCGCCAAAAGCAGGCGTATGTATTACTGTCCGAGCAACGGAAAGTACGGTCATGGTCAGTGTGGACAAAACAGCGTTAGAGAGGCCGACCTATTGGCCTACTTGGTTGGCGTGATTCAAGAGAAAGTCTTGTCGCCGGAGGGTCTTGAGGATGCTCGACGGGAGGCGAAAAGGCAGCTAGGCCAAAAGAATAACCCAGTGCCCGATGAAACCAAGCGACTCCGCCGGCGGCTGCGGGAACTCGATCAGGACATCCGAGACGGGGTAGGCGAGTTGACCCGCGTGGACGACGATCTCCACGGTCTGGTCATGGAACGGGTTCGCACGCTGCGCACAGAACGGGATCAAGTTGCGGCCAATCTGGAAGAGGCCGAGTGCCGAGCCCAGCGACCCCAGAGCGACGCCGAGCAGGACGTAGAGCGGGTCATAGGCGGGCTGAACCGGCTGCGGGAAAACATCACGTCAGCCACGCCAGCGGTCGCCAGAGAGGCCCTGCAGCGCTGTATCGAGCGGGTCGATCTATCATTCGAGTCGAAACCAAAACCCCACTCTAAGACGCGGTTTCTCCGCGGAACCTGCTTTTTCCATAAGCAGGCAGACTTGATTCCTTCGGTGGCACGACAGCCAGCACGGCGTCGAGTTGTTACCTGATTCGCACGGGCGAGGACGACCTGACCGTCGTCTCGACGGGCGAGATCGAGATCGGTGACACGACCGTGCAAGAGATCGCCGGATCGTCGACAGGCTTCTTGCCCGGCTACTACACGCCGATCACGACGCACCTTGGCTTGGCCATCGGGTCTGCCGTTTCGGTTGGCCGCATCGCCAACCTGACCGAAGACAGCGGCAAGGGCCTGACCGACGACCTGATCTATGAGTCGCTCGAAACCTTCCCCGCGGGCCGGCAGCCCAACATTATCGCGATGAGCCGCCGCTCGTTGCGACAGTTGCGCAACAGCCGTACCGCTACGAATGCGACCGGCGCACCGGCTCCGCGACCGACGGAGGTCGAGGGCATCCCGATCATCGTGACCGATGGCATCAACAACGTCGAGGCGATCGAGACGTAAATACCGGTGGGGGTGGGGCGGCCGACTTCTGGCCTTGGCGGCCGACCCCGTTTTGAAAGAGGCTTGAGGCTGTGAGGCTGTGAGGAAGCGCAAGCCTCAAAGCCTCAAAGCCTGACCAACCCAGCCACCAATTCACAGACACCCGGGGCCGGCCCTGGACGATCGCGCTGAACGTCCACACGGTCGAGGCGATCCGCGACCAACTGAGCCTCGATCTACTGGCCCCCACGCCCGACCTGATGCAACGCCTGGCGGCCGATCCGATCCAACTGGTCGGCGTCCTGGCCGTGGCTCTGGCCGACGACCTGAGCGCGGCCGCGGAAACGCCCGAAGGTTTCGCGCGTTCGCTCGGCGGCGACGCGATCGGAAACGCCCCCGTCAAATCGTTCGCCGACCTGCTCAAAACCAATGAACCGGAACTCGCTAGGCTGAGAAAACAACAGGCCGAAGCGATCGCGGCGTATGAGTTTCCGGCGGCCGCGGCGAAGGATCTGTACGGCAAGATCGATCTGGACGAATGAAAAACCCGCCCGCACTTTCGCACGACCGGGCCACATCGCCATATGCGGAATTCACAGTGGGCGATGGTAGCGGCACGGACGAAAGACCATTACGCCGAACTGGCGAAGGAACGACAGAAGCGTAAGCCCAAGGGTTCTGTTGTGGCAAATTTGCCACAACAAAAAAACGACAAGTCTCGCGACCAAGCCGGCGGCGTGTCGGATGGGATCGACAGACCAGGCTACCAAGAGCCAACCACCGCTTAACCTCCGGCCCCGGAGACCGCCACCAGATTGTTTAGGTGATGCCCGCCGCCACCGGGTTCAAAGTTCGCCATGCGGGCGAGCGGCTCCTTGAGTGCCTTCATAAACCAGCCCAACTCGCACAGCCGTTGCCGGTACGTGGCCACGGTCGCGGTGTCTTTGAGCAGTTGGTCGACCCACGATTGCCTGATCCTCGATCCACTCACTTGCGGTGCTCGAACCCCTCCCCGCCAAGAAACGCCCTCCGCACACAGCGAGAAATAAAGTGATAGCAACGAGTTACGTCCAGGTCAACCAACCGCGAGCGGGCCCTGGTCATAGCGGGAACTCCTTATCGAAGTGAGCGAAAGTCCCGTAAGTGTACTTGTGTTCACCATTCATGTCAATTAGCTGCAATGAGGAATCGGGGGGAAATGCCTGTCCTTTTACTTTCTTTCTTCTTTTACTTTCTTGTCACCGCGAGGAGTTTTCTATTCTCCAAAGATTCGAAATGCAACTCTCGAACCATTGACTTATTCGATTGACGCTGCTTGCGTAGTCGGCGCCAGCTCAAGAAAATGTCGTGCATTCCATGGACTCCAGGCTATTCGTATGCGGGATATATGAACGGATTTGTAATTGGCAACAACTCGACGAGACATCCAGTCATCTCATGTGGTAAATTTGCATCGCAGTGAACTTACCAGTGCGATCAATATTTACTTCTCCAAAAAGGGGATTGCCGACGCCAGCCTGTCCGTTCCAGAAGCTGCTGGGCATGACTTTATACTGCGGTTCGACAACGATCCTTCCAGACCGATCGATGTAGCCCCATTTGTTTCCGATCTTTACGGCGGCTAAGCCTTCGGAGAAGCCTCTGGCGCCTTGATAGATCAATGGAATCACTTCCTTGCCGGCTACATTCACAAATCCCCACTTACCATCTCGAGAAACATTAGCAACTCCTTCAGAGAACGATGATGAAGATGATGAACGCGAAGGGTCATATTTTGGCTCAATGATGAATGTTCCTTTGGTGTTAATGAATCCTTGCTTTCCATTCACGACCACCGCGGCGTGAGCTTCCGAAAAATGATTGGCATAATCGAATCGCGGCTGTATCGTTAACATCCCGGTGCGGTCGATGTATCCCCATTTGCCGCCTAACTTGACCGCTGCCAGCCCTTCGGTGAAATCTCCCACATCCTCAAAGCGAGCCGGCGCGATAACTCTTCCGTCAGACGTCTTGAAGCCGTACTTTCCATTCAGGGAGAAAAACGTGACTCGGCTGTTAGGCATGCGTTGTTGCGGCGCCTTGGAGCGAGCGTGCGCCGCCCATGCCGACCGTTTGCTTTTGGGCGTCGGTGCTTCGCTAGAAAATGCCTGCGAAGCATCGCACCAAAAAGTCGCGAGATTGGGCAACGCGTCTTTTAGCCGGGCGATTGCACCGTCATCGATACGTCCCGAAATGCGCAGATGACGCAGGTTTGGCAGGTCGTGCAGAGGATCCAGCGCCTCGTCCGTCAGCGACGCCCCCAAAAGATTCAACTCCGCAAGAGACTCCAGGCCGCTGAAATGACGCAGGCCCGCGCCCGTGAGCGGAACGTCACAAATATCGAGGTGTTGAAGTCGCGGGAGCGAACGGACGTGCCTCAATTGATCGTCGCCGATCGCACAACTGCTCAGGCCGAGATACTTAAGCCCCGTTGCCGTGCTTAAGAAGGAAAGGTCGTCCACATCCGTCCACCCCACGTCGAGCCATTTGAGCTTCTCGGGATGCGCAAGATACTTGCAGCCAGCCTGCGTGATCTGCGTGAATTTCAGTTCGAGTCGTTCTAAGTGTTTCAGGTGTCGAAGCTGCCTCAGGATCTTGTCCGTGATGCGCGTGCCGCTCAGGTCGAGCTTCCTCAGGCCCTTTAGGTTCGACAGGAAGTCGAGCCCGTCGTCCGTGACGGAGGCGCAATGGATGGACAAATACTTAAGACCGGTCAATCTGCTGATTTGCAACTCCGCCAGAACGCCGTCGGTAACTTCGGCGCCGTTGATTTTGGCCGGACGAGAGATGATAAGCGTTGTAATAAACTGGATCGGGCTGCCGCTACCGAACTCCTTCGTCGACCATGGGGACGAAGGGGTTTCCCACGGATCTGTCCGGACGTAAACACCCCTCTGGTTGCGGAGAAAGCGAATCATTCGCCAGTGCGATATGTAAACATTTAGGTATGGACGCGAATCGCGAAGCGAGTTAACCGCGTCCTCGCCAACGGCTGTGGAATCTAACATGAGATGCTTAAGTCTGGTCATGCTGGCGAGGCGGTCCATGTGTTCCTCGGCCACTCCCTCGCCCCCTAGCGTTAGTGCCCGCAGGCCATCGAGACACATGACCGACTGGAACAACGACTCGGTCATCTCACAGTCGCCGAGGTTCGCGCCGATGGCCGCTTGCGGCATCTCAGCGCCGACCAGCCAGTGCAGCCAGGCGGAATTGTCCGGCTCGGTTTTGACGCTGCCCCCGGCTTCCCGGATGGCGGCGATGGCTTGCTCTTGAGCGCGAAACGACTCGGTGTACCACCGCAAGGCGCCCAGCAGGAGAACGCCCACCAGCATCGCCAGCAGCATCGTCCGCAAGCTAAACCGCCACCACCGCCGCTTCCCGCCCCGCGCAGCGCGATCCGCCGCGGTCGAATCGTCCTTCGTCGGGTTGGCGTCAGCTGGGGAGTTCATGACGGGGAGTTGTTATCGTGCGATTTGGGTTGGAGTGGTTTGGAGCACAAAAGCACAAAAGGACAGGCATCTTCCTTCCATCTTCCTTACTTGAGGAAAGAAAAGATGCCTGTCCTTTTGCTCCTTTTGCTTTTGCTTTCTTTCGCGTAGAGAAAACCTCTTGTGGGCGCGGTCACAGGTGTCGAGATTGTGGCCATGGGTCAACCCTTTTCCGGAATACCTCGTCCCTTCATTGTCGCACTCGGCGACGAGTGGAGCAATACTGCCCGCTGCCCTCCACCATGCGAAGGAAGAGGGTGCCGGCAATCGTCTTGTGGGTATCTGCGTGCAGGTGTTAGACTGGAACCGTCGTTAAGTTCACGCAATCAATACATCAGCCGCGATTTGGGTGAGCCGCAAGGCGCTAGCCGCGGGTTTTGTGCGGGAAAACGTAATGTAGATTCACCGGCGGCTAGCGCCTTGCCGCTCAAAGTAAGTGCCGTTGGGCTGACGCCTTGCGGATGATGAATATACCGGGCCGTTCGAGGTTGTAACCCGCGGCCCCAACGAGGACACCTACCAACGTGAATTGGAAACAGGGAGTCAGTTTGCTGGCGGTGTTCGGTGTGGCCGGGCTGTTGGTGTTGTATTCGGCGATTGGCCAGGGTATTCAGCGGGGCGAATGGCTGACGTTTTCGATCGGCGGTGCCGTGATCGCGGCGTTGGCGATTTCGCTGTTTTGGGCATTTCGAGACGAGTTCTAACATGTCATCGCGTCAATTTATCGCCGTGCTGCTGATCGTTGTGGCGATGGCCGCCGGTTTGTACTGGCAGGTTTCGCCGGATGAGACCAACTCCACGAGCCAGGTGGTGATCGACGAAGGCCAAGATACGTTGCCGCTGTGGCTCTCGCCCGACTCAATGCCGACGACCGACGCCGAGTGGAAGCGGAGGCTCAGCAGCCAGCAATTCAAAGTCACCCGAAAACACGACACCGAGCGGCCGTACGACAATGAGTATTGGGACAGCAAGCTGGCGGGCACCTATCATTGCGTCTGCTGCGGGGCGCCGCTGTTCAGCAGCGAGACGAAATACGCCTCGGGCACCGGCTGGCCGAGCTTCTGGGAGCCGATCACCGACAGCGGCGAAACCCACGTCGAGACCCGAATCGACCGCGTTTTTTTTTCCTCTCGCATCGAGGTCCATTGCAAACACTGCCAGGCCCACCTCGGCCACGTCTTCGACGACGGCCCAACCGACACCACCGGCCTGCGCTACTGCATGAACTCAGCGGCGTTGAAGCTGGATGAGTCGACGGAGCCGTAAGCATAAAACGGTTTGAATTCGTGTTTTCTCATCAGCCGCGGGACACAAGCCCGCTGGCAACTAACTTTGAGCGGCACGGCGCTCGCCGCCGGTAGAAATACGCTACGTTTTCCCGCTCAAAACCCGCGGCTAGCGCCTTGCGGCTCATCATGTCCAGCCCTCGTTTGACTGGACGCCGTGGCGGTTTAGAATGGATCGGTCTAGTGGGGCAGGTTTCCTAACCTGCCGCCGACAAATATCCTGGCAGGTTGGGAAACCTGCCCCACGAAGCAGCCACGAGAGAGCCATGAGCACGCGAGTTTTGACAGCTTTACCTGTTTTTAACGAGGCCCCGCACGTTGGTGAGGTGCTTGATCAGGTGGTCCGCTATAGCGGCGACGTGCTCGTTGTTGATGACGGATCTACCGACGGCACGTCCGATCTTTTGGCCCAGCGGGGTGACGTGCGCGTGGTGACCCACCGGC
Source organism: Planctomycetota bacterium (assembly GCA_022564995.1). Classification (GTDB taxonomy): domain Bacteria; phylum Planctomycetota; class Planctomycetia; order Pirellulales; family JADFKK01; genus JADFKK01. The sequence continues at coordinate 6,906 of JADFKK010000183.1, forward strand.
GAAACCAGGGTTACGGCAGTGCATTGATGTCTGCGTTTCGATTCGCAGATGAAAACGGGTACGACGTCGTGGTCACTATCGACTGCGACGGACAGCACGAACCGCAGCGCATTGGGCAATTTATCGAGGCCAGCACCCAGGCCGACATTGTCTCGGGCAGTCGATACCTGAGGCGATATACGGGCGACACCGAGCCGCCGGCCGAGCGACGCCACATTAACATGCAGGTCACCGCCGAGTTAAATCGTCGCCTGGGATTAGAACTGACGGACGCCTTTTGCGGTTTCAAGGCGTATCGGGTCGACGCCCTGCGGCGGCTGAATCTGACCGAGCCGGGTTACGCAATGCCCTTGCAGTTGTGGGTCCAGGCCCGCGCTGAGGGCCTCTCGATCGTCGAGCAGCCCGTGCCGCTGATCTATCTCGACGAGAGCCGCAGCTTCGGCGGGGTCTTGGAAGATGGCCAAACGCGGCTGGAGTATTACCATCTGGTGATCGATCGGGCCATCGCCGCAACCGGCGGACTGGGGCACGAAGCCGTTTGTGGTGCCTGTGCGCCCGACGCGATGTCTGGAGATATGGCCAGATGACGCCCGATGGCCCGGCCTTTCAGCACCGGCGTTTGCGCGCCCCGAAAGAGGACGGCGCGACGTACATCGACCCGCCGCTGAGCCAAGCCGGTCAGTTGATCGAGGCCAATCGTCGCAGCCGGGGTGAACAGCCATGCGAGATTCTTGGGCGTCCGCTGGCAGCGTTGGCCGACGAGGCACGGCGGCAACTTATCGACGCGGCGGTTCGTTATACGCGCAGCTATCGCGACGTTGATGTGGCGGCGGGCGCCGCGGATCGCCCCGTTTTGATCGCCGGACATCAGCCGCAGATGTTTCACCCCGGCGTGTGGCTGAAAAGCTTCGCGCTCAGCCGTCTGGCCGAGCAACACCAAGGCACGGCGATCAATCTCATCATCGACAACGACACGCTCAGGCACCCCTCGCTCCGCGTTCCTGGCGGCAGCATCGCCCGACCAACCGTTGCAGACGTCATGGCCGACCAACCGAACGCCGAGATGCCCTATGAGCAACGCCGCATTGTCGATCGCGAGCTGTTTTTGTCGTTCGGCCGCCGGGCCAGCGACCAGATCGCCCCGCTGGTGCCCGAACCGCTGCTCAAGGCGTTTTGGCCCATGGTTTTGGATCGATTCGTCCAGACCGACAACCTGGGCGAGTGCATCGCCCAGGGCCGACACCGCTTGGAGGGCGAATGGGGCCTCTCGACGCTGGAGATTCCCCTGAGTCGGGTCTGTCGCCTCGAAGCGTTCGAGGTCTTCGTCGCGCACTTGCTCGCCCGGCTGGCCGATTTCCACGAGGTCTATAACTCCTCGCTGGCCGAATACCGGCGGATCAATCACGTGCGCAGCAGGGCTCATCCGGTTCCGGACCTGGCGGCCCAGGACGATTGGCTAGAGGCACCGCTGTGGATTTGGAGCGACGAGGATCCTCAGCGACGGCGCCTGTTCGTGCGTCGCGATGGCGACGCGGTTGTGCTATCCGATCGACGGCATCGCGAAATCCGATTGACGATAGCCCGCGATTGCACGAACGCCGCCGCCGCCGCGCAGCTTACGCAGCTTGCCAATTCGGGCCTGAAACTTCGCCCGCGAGCGCTGCTGACGACGATGTTCGCCCGGCTTTTCCTCAGCGACCTGTTTTTACACGGAATCGGCGGGGCCAAGTACGATCAACTCACCGACGTGCTGATTGCCCGCTTCTTCGGCGTCCGCCCGCCGCGGTTTCTGACGCTCTCGGGAACCTTGCTGTTGCCTATCGATCGTCCGGCGGTTGACGCGGGCCTGGTTCGCGACACAAGCGGCACGCTGCGCGAGCTGAAGTTCCATCCTGAGGTTCATTTACCCGCGTCACACGTAGATTCGACAACCACGGATTTGATCGCAGCCAAGCAGCGCTGGATTGAAACGCCGCAGACGCCGGCAAACGCCCGCGAGCGTTACCTTGCTTTTCGCTCGATCAACGCCGCGTTGCAGCCGGCGGTTGCGCAAATCCGCAGGCGATTGCTTGGCCGGCTTGAAACGCAGCGCGAGATGTTGCGAACCGAGGCAATTCTCACTTCGCGGGAGTATGCGTTCTGTCTTTATGATGAAAAAACTTTACGAAAATTGATCCAAATAATCGGGGGTCGCCTTACTAGCAACGTCCGACGATAGTTCTTAGTCTACGTCTGGGCCAGATGGATCGATCCACGCAGCATGAAAGGACTCGGACGGATGGGCGCAGGAACTCCCCGGGTCACGCCGACCAAATCGGATCGTAGCGCGTCGCAGCGCGACGTTCCCGCCAGCGCCGCGCCGCGCATTGTGCATGGTCGGGCGGGAGATCACCCGGCCGTTCGGCATCTTTTGCAAACGGTCTTTCAGGCAAAGTCCGCCGTTGCGTTTCAATCGCAGATCGACGATCCCTTATATGAGCCATCCGATCGGTTGCTCGTAAAACGGGGGCGCCGCTTGCTTGCGCATGTGCATATTGCGAAACGGTCGATGTATTTCGCTCGGCAGAAAATTGCCATTGCGGAGATTGAATCGCTGGCGACGTCGCCGGAGAATCGGCGGTGCGGTTTTGCCACGCAGCTATTGAACGCAGCACGTGGGCAGGCCATTGAAGACGGAGGGTTGATCGCCACGCTGTCGACCCGCACCCCGTCGCTTTTTTCCCGCTATGGTTTTTTCGAGTGTGGTCGTCCGAGCTATTCGCAGGCCGACGTGCGCAGCGTGCTGGCGCACATGCCGGTGGAAGCGCCGTCGCTGTTGGAGCGCCAGCGCGCGCCGCTGAATCTTCGGCTTTGGCGGCACTTTGAGTTGCCCGCCTTGATGCGGCTTTATCGCCAAAATATGGGATCGCTGATCGGTCCCTTGCACCGTAGCGAGGCCTATTGGCGGTGGCTGATTAGCCGCGAGGCGTTCGATCAGATCGTGATTGCCATTGACGGCCCCGACCGGCTCAGTCTCGAAGAAGGCGATTCTCCGATCGTCGGCTACGCGGTCGTCAAGGGCGATCAGATCCTGGAGCTGATGGCCAAACCGGGACATCCGACCGTCGCCAGGCAGTTGCTCGCAAGGGTCTGCGGTGACGCGATCGAGCACGACTTCAATTCACTCGTGCTGCACGCGCCGCCACAGGAACCATTGCACGAACTGTTGGTGTTGTCCGGCGGCTCCTATCATTGCCGAGCGTCTGCCCAACAGGACACATTTATGGTCAGCCCGCTGGTCGAAGTGGCGACGCTTTTACAACGCGTGTGTGGCGAATTACACATGCGGGCCAAAGCAGCGGAGTTGTCGCGGCCCTGTCGATTGGGCTTGCAGTTGGACGATGAGAAATTCTGCCTGCAACTCACCCGCCGCAGCGTGAAGGTCGAGCCGGGGGCTCTCGGTCGAAACTTCCTGCGCGCCTCGCAGGCAGATTTCCTGCGGCTGCTTCTCGGGCATCATCACTTGGACGACGCAATCGCCCGCGGTCAGATCAAATGCTCCACTCGCCCGGCCACCGAAATCGCCCGCGCCGTGTTTCCCAACGCGTCGCTGTGGCGGCCGCCGTGGGATCAAATCCCCTAAAGCCGCGACCGTTGGTCGCGCCGATACTACGAACTCCGTGCCGTTCGCCGGGTGCGACCAACGGTCGCGGCTTGATGGAACAGACAGAACAATCCCATCATCGCCAGCACCAGCGCCGATGGCTCGGGCACCGCTTGCGCATTGGCCGCCGCCGCGCCGGCCGGTCCCGGCCCGGTCCACTCTGCCAGTAGAACCGTTAAATCTTCAAAATTGATCGACGTGTTTTCTGGATCGACGAGATTCCCCTCCAGCCGCGTGGCGTTTGGATCGTTCCAGTTGGCCAACAGCACCGTCAAATCCTGGAAGTCGACGAACCCGTTCTCGGTCAGATCGCTGGCGAACGATACCTCGGGGACGATTTTGTAGATGCGGCCAAAGATACTGGCCACGTACAGATTCCCCACCGCGTCTTCGCCGAACGAGGCAATGCTCGAGATGTTTCCGAACTGCCCGGTCCGATCGACGAGCGATCCGTCGACCATGTTTCCGCTGTCGCGATCGATTTCGATCGACCAGATCTTGCTGTTGATGAAATCGCCAAAGAAATACTGTCCTTGCAGGCTTTCGATCGGACCCCGATAAACGTATCCGCCGGTGACGGAATTGCCCTGAAACTGCCCGCCGCCGTGCCCGTAGTCATACACCGGTTCGATCGCCCCGGGTGGCGGATTTCCGCCGACACCTCCGGTCGGCGTGCGAATGGTGCCTTCGCGCAGCCGCCAGCCGTAATTTTCTCCGCCCTCGGAATCGGCCCGCTGAAAGTCGATCTCCTCACGGGCGTTCTGTCCGACGTCGCCAATGATCAGATCGCCCGTTGCGCGGTCGAAGCTGTTGCGCCATGGATTGCGCAGTCCATAGGCCCAAATTTCATCGTCCCCCGTCACCCCGACAAACGGATTGCTCGGGGGAATCGCGTAATTGCGATTCGAGTCGCCGGGAAAATCATCGCCGTTCACGTCGATGCGAAGCATCTTGCCCAGCAGCTCGTTGGTGATGTCCTGCGCGTTGTTTTGGGGATCGTTCCCGCTCCCGCCGTCGCCCGTGGCGATGTACAACAGTCCGTCGTTCGGCCCGAAGTCGATCCAGCCGCCGTTATGATTGCTGAACGGCTGGGTGAAGCGAAGAATCGTCGAACCGCTGTTCGGATCGGCGACGTCGGGATTGCCGGCCGACACACGATACTCGCGGATGTTCGTGGCGTGGTTTCCGCCGGCAAAGGAATTGACCGACATGTTCACGTAGAACAGCCCGTTATTTGCGTAGTCGGGATGAAACGTCAGACCCAACAGCCCGCGTTCGCCGCCCGTCCGCAATTGGCCGCTCACGTCGAGAAACGGAGTTGAGTTGACGTCGCCCGTGCTGCGGTCGACAATTTTGATCCGCCCGCCCTGCTCGACCACAAACAGCCGATTCGCATCTCCCGGCGGCGACGTGACAAAGACCGGGGCACTAAAGCCGGTCGCAAACAATTCTGATTTGACGTCTTGAGCCTGAGCGGGCAAGCAAAGCGACGTGGCTGACCACGCACCGACGATCGACAACAAGACAAAACGGAGCACAAGAGTTTTCATGGCGTGTATAACCTCACGATTCGCGTCACGACAGTAAATCCACGACAGTAAAGCCACGACCATAAAGCCGCGACCGCTGGTCGCGCCCCATGCGTGGTCCGGCGTCCGTCTCGCGGGCGCGACCAACGGTCGCGGCTTTATGGAACATCTTTCCGCCAGCGATCGGCGATTGCCAGCAGCTTGGCCAAATTGAGTTCAAACCCGGGCAGCAGCGGCGTTTGGTAGGCGCCGTCCGGCTTGACAATGGTTTCCGCGATCTGCTCGTCGATCTTGCTGAACGCGGTCATTTCTCGGGCGAATCGATCAATGACCCAGTATTCGACGACTCCCAGGGCAAGATATTCGTCGCGCTTTTCGATGTAGTCGCGCATCCAACTGCGCCGTCCTTCGGAAACGAACTCGACGACGATAGTGGGTACGTCTTTGACTACATCCGGCAGTCGACCCAGCCCAGTCCAGATCACACGGTCCGCCCGTCGGCGGCTGTCGACGGAGTAGATATTGTTCTCGGAAACAGTGGCGTCCAACGCCGAGCCTTGCGAATGGCTTTCCTGATAACTTCGCAACCAATGGCCGAGTTCTTCGTTGGGATCACGTTCTTCGATGGACGGCGTAGGATTCACAACGAGGACTCCCTGGATCAACTCGTAGGTATACAACTCGTCCCAGTCCGGAAGCGTGTCGAACTGCTCCGGCGTCATGCGAATGCCATTGTGCTCGATACCGATGACGAGCGTGGCGGGTGGATTTGCGATCATCGTGATGCTCCGGTGGAGCCGCGGAAACGAACGGAAGACTCAATCCATTATATGCAAGGGACGGCCGAAAACAACTTACCGGGTTGGATAATGGGGTGGCTCCTAAGCGACCCGCACATGGGGCGCGACCAACGGTCGCGGCTTTATGGAACAGACCGTACTATTCAATCATCGACAGCGGATTCTTCCGATTCTTCAGCGGGAAACTCGCCGGGGCGTTCAGCCGGTGAGACTCGAACACGGCGGCGATCATCTCGACCGAGGTGCGGGCTTCGTACACGCTGGCTTCCGGCTGGCGATCGTTTTCGATGGCGGAGATCAGATCCTTGCAGAGCAACACGTTGCCGGCGTGCAGCCCGCCGTCTTTCAGCGGCTCCGGCTTATTGAGGCCGGCGGTGGTAATCGGCAGCCACTTCTGTCCGCTGCGGCCCGGCGACCAGTACGGATCGCGCAGCAGGTGCATCTTCGGAAGATGGCCGGTGGTAATTTCGATAATGCCCTGGCTGCCAAAAATTTGCAGCGCAAAGCGGCCCGCATGGCGCGGAGCCGAAGCCCGACGGGTGCCGAAGTAGGCGCTGACGTTGTTGTCCATGCCGTACATCGCGCTGATGCGATCGCCGGCCAGCGGGCCGATGCCTTCGTTGCCTGCCTTGACGTGTTTCTTGGTGATCCGCTCGCCGCCTTCGAGCACTTCGGCGAAGCACCAGTTCGGCTCGCCGCCGAAGTGATGCATCAGATTCATGATGTGGGCTCCCAGCACCCACAGGTCTTCGCCCCCGCCGCGGCGGCTGTCTTCCTTGCCGCGTCCGCGCAGCTCGACGATCTCGCCGATCTTGCCGGCGTCGATCAAATCGTGGACCACCTGCAGCTTGGGGCTGTAGCGAGTCTGGAACGAAATCGCCAGCTTGACCTTGTGCTTTTCACACGCCGCGACCATCGCGTCGGCCTCTTGCAGATCGCGGCACATCGGCTTTTCCATGTAGATATGCACACCCCGCTCGGCCGCCGCCACGACCATGTCGCGGTGTTGATCGAGCCAGCGGGGAGCGACGCTGACGATGTCCGGCTTCGTCTCGTCGAGCATCTTACGATAGTCGGTGAATCCCTTGGGCGCCTTGGTCCGCTTGACCGAAGCCGCCAGCGCGTCGGCATTGCCGTCGGCCACCGCCACAATCTCGCAGCCCGGTATCTCGTGCCAAACCACGTCCAGCCCATGCCCGAAATTCCCCCGGCCCGTGTGTCCGATAACTCCGATGCGGTATTTGTTGGCCATTTTGAGATTCTCCCGTTTGTTCATAAAGCCGCGACCGTTGGTCTCGCCCGACGTGGGGTGCGGCATCCGTAGCGTGGGCGCGACCAGCGGTCGCGGCTTTATGGGCTAGATTTCACTCTTTACCAAAAACGAATAGGGCCGCGGGTCTTCGCCGCGGCGAACATTGTGTTGCTCGATGTAATTGACGGTGTTCCGCCAGATGATTGGATCGAATATGAATCCTCGCCAGCGCCCCTTGCACCAAATCGATCCTGCGTGGGGTGTATTGTGATGAATCGCCTTGGTCGTCTGATCCTTAAGCCATTTGGCTGTGTTGTTGATGTCCCGAATCGTAAAAGTCAGCAATAGATGCGTGTGGGTCGACTCCACCGACGCGGCGACAATCGACCAATCGGAATCCGCCGCACACCGCCCGATCGCGTCCGCCGAGGCATCCATCATCTGCGGGCTGAACACCACAACCGCCTGATTCATGCGTTCGGCGGCCATTCGTTTGCGAACCGGGTCTCCAGAGTGTAGAGTATGTGGCTGGACGAGTCCAATCTGCTCGTCCCACGCCGTCGACCAGTGCCCACGCTCGTCGCCGGGCAGCCAAAGACCGTAGGCCGAGAAGACCAGGTGGTAACCAATCGTGCGGGACATGATGGGATTCTAACACATTGACGCATCAAGCCGCGACCGCCCAATCCGCCCCATAAAGCCGCGACCGTTGGTCGCGCCCCGTGTGAGATACGTCGTCCGTAACGCGGGCGCGACCAACGGTCGCGGCTTTATGAACCCTAACCAATGAGGACCGTAACAATGATTCGAGTTTTTTCATTCGTCGCTTTGCTGCTGTTCCTGTTCGCCCCGTCCATCGCCCACTCCGCCGAGGCCAAGCTGAACGCGCCACCGGCGGGCTTCAAGCTGCTGTTCAACGGCAAGGATCTGAGCGGCTGGAAGGGCCTCGTCGGCAATCCCAAGTCGCGCTCTGCGATGTCGGCCGAGAAATTGGCCGCGGCGCAGAAAAAGGTCGACGCGCAGGCCAAGCAACATTGGCAGGTGGTCGACGGCATCATCGTGTTCGACGGCAAGGGCAAGAGCCTCTGCACGGCCAAGGACTACGCCGACTTCGAGATGTACGTCGACTGGAAGATCAAGCCGCGCGGCGACAGCGGAATCTATCTACGCGGCAGCCCACAGGTGCAGATTTGGGATCCCGGCCAGCACAAGATCGGCTCGGGCGGGCTGTACAACAACAAGAACAATCCGTCGAAGCCGACCGCCAAGGCCGACAACCCGATCGGCGAGTGGAACACGTTCTACATCAAGATGGTCGGCGAGAAAGTGACCATCAAGCTCAACGGCAAGTTGGTGGTCGATAACGTCGTGATGGAAAACCTCTGGGAGCGCGGCAAAAAGCCGATCTATGCCAGCGGCCAGATCGAATTACAAAACCACGGCAACACCCTCTGGTTCCGCAACATCTACATCAAGGAATTGAAGTAAGTTTCCATAAAGCCGCGACCGGTGGTCGCGCCCGACGTGTGATATGTCGTCCGTACCGCCGGCGCGACCACCGGTCGCGGCCTTATGGGCCAGCGGCTTTATGAACCAGGAACGACGATTTTCGCCGGTTTTTCGTCCCCCGTCCTGCGCGCCTTGATCCGCACGTACGGGGCCACATACCGACTGCGATGCCCAAACGTCCCCACCGCCGCGTCCTTCTCGGCGTGCAGCGGCTCGATGAGATCCTCGACGACGAACCCGCTGCGACACAATCCGCCGATCAACTCTTCCCAGCGGTGCAAGAACTCCAACGTGCCAGCCTCGCGATGCGAACTGCCGCTCACCTTCGGCAGCGGCCCGCTGCGATAATACGGCTCGATCAATTCGTAACCGCCGGGCGACGGCTTCACATCGGCCTGCAAGCTCGTCGGCGTCTTGTGCTGGCTGATATACAGCCCGCCGTGTACGATCACCCGGGCGACTTGCCGGTAGACTTCGGCCACGTCGGGAACGTAACAGGTGCTGACTGGCTGCGAGACGATGTCGAATCCGGCCGCGGGCAAGGCCGACAGATCGTCAATCGAAGCCTCGATCACACGAACGTCGCAGCCGCGCTCGGCGGCCACTTCTCGATCGAGCGCAAGCATTTCGGGGCTGATGTCGACCACGGTTACGATTGCCCCGGCCGCTGCGTACAGCGCGCTTTGCCGCCCGCCGCCGCTGCCCAACAGCAGTGTCCTCTTGCCGTGAATGTCGCCACCGAGCCAACCCGTGCTGTCGATGATCGGCAGCGGATTGCGATAATCGTCATCTCGGGCCGGCCGCGTAAATCGCTGCCGGTCACGAACCAACGCGTCCCAAGCGCGTCGATTGTGATCGTGAATGGAGCTCATGGCGTAATCTCCGACCCCATAAAGCCGCGACCGTTGGTCGCGCCCGACGTGGGGTGCGGTGTCCGTAGCGCCGGCGCGACCAACGGTCGCGGCTTTATGCGTCTTGTGAACGCGCCCAACAATATCATCAACCCGATCATCGCCAGCGTCGCGGCGGTCGGTTCGGGCACCTGCGCCGCGACTTGATCCACGGCACCGGGCGACGGAATCGCCCCCGGCCCAGTCCAGTCGGCCAGCAACACGGTCAAATCCGCAAAGTCGACGACCGAGCCGCTCGGGTCGACCAGATTTCCTTCGCCGGCCGCGACCATTGCATTCCAGTTTGCCAGTAGCAGCGTCAGGTCCTGGAAGTCGACAAAGCCGTTGCCCGTCAGATCGCTGAGCAATGTCGTCGACGTGGGCGCGACGATTTCATCGAATACTCGGATCGCGTGAAAATCGAGGTCGGCCACCACCGTGCTCACGCCCGGCGGGGCGAACGTGTCTTGCCAGAGCAGAATCGCCGCCGAATCGACCGAGAAGCGCACCGTCGGCGGCATGAACAGTTCGATCGTCGTCACGTCGCCGTCCTCGCCGCCCTCTTCACCAAACCGCCCGCCGATTTGGTTGATCGGCAGCAGGCCGTCGGGTCCGAGCATTTGCAGCGTCAGCAGCTTATTCGCCGCCGCGTAGGTAACGTGGGCGGTCAGGCGCATGTCGGTCGGCAATGATGACTCCCCCTCATCGTCTAGCTGCGATTCGGCTCCGAAGGGGAATTGCAGGTGATCGAAAAAATTGCCTCCGCGATTGGTTTCAACAACGCTAGGGCCTAGGCTGGGGCCGCCGAAGACGGGCGAGACGTTGGGAAA
>JADFKK010000184.1 GCA_022564995.1 Planctomycetota bacterium
AAGCCGGTCCAACTCCGTTACGCTCCACCAACCCCAGGCTTTGTTGTTCAGATTCCCGAGGGGTTCAAGTCCAAAGGACTTCCAAGGATCAGCCGTCTTTTTACCCACTAATTCTTCTGAGGAACCGGAAAAAGAACCGTCGGACCGGCCAAAGTCCGCGACAGAGGTTGCCGCGGCGCTACCCGGCGGCGATCCGCTGGCGGCGGCTTTGGCGGCTGGCGAGACACCCTCGCCGGCGATGATCGCGGCGGCCGGCGGCGAAGGCGGCTTGTCGCTGCGATCCGCGATCATCTGCATGGTGATCGGCGCGATCGGGATCGTGCTGGCCGCGGGCAGCTTCAACCCGAGGTATCCCCACTCGCTGGGGTCGATTGAGGAAAAGAACCCCGAAGCGCTCGCCGACGATGCCAAGGACATCTTGAACGATCTTGCTGGCGGCGACCTTCCCCAGTTCAGTGCCTATGGCTTCTCTACCAATAAGGACAACAACAGGGGCAAGCGCCCCGAGGGCGAGGAAGCTGGCGTCTGGGGACACAATGATTCACTGGAGTTTTGGTATCGACGCAGCCCGCTTCCGATTGCTCCGCACCCTCCGCTTCCAAATTTCGGGAGAGTTACCGGAACGGTCTCCTTGGTCGACCCGCCGCCGATCACCGACAACATGGTCAGCGTGCGGCTGCGGCCGGACGGAGAGTTGATTGAGTACCTGCTTGTCACACCGCGAGAGCGGCGGGTGACAGCCGAATTTACCGAGCCCGATTGGTCCGCCGCGTTTGTCGCCGCCGGGCTAAGCTACGACGATTTCAAGGATCATCCGCGAGAGCCCCAGTGGTCTCCGCCGACGCACGCCGACGTCGTGCGCGGATGGCGGTTCGAGAGCGCGGACAAACCCGCCATCACCGTTGACGCCGCTGGCTACCAAGGGCGTTTGGTTTACTTTCAGGTGAAAGCCCCTTGGACCATCGGGCAACACACGGTCGGCCGCACCACACGGCTTTACCAGACGGGGCGTCGGGGCAGAAACGTCACAAGTCGGTCGATTCGCGAGATCACGTTTCTGATGGTCCTATTCCTCTCTGTGATCTTGGCCCTGCGCAACCTGCGTCTCATGCGGGTTGATCTGACGGGAGCATGGAAGCTGGCCCTGTTCATTTTTTGCGTTCACATGGTGGCCGGCTTGCTGCGAGCTCATTTTTCAGTCGATCTGGTTCGCTTGCTCGATCTCTTCGGTGAGATCCTCGTCAAGAGCAGCGCCAGGACGTTCCGCTTATGGGTTTATTACGTTGCCCTGGAGCCGTTTGTGCGACGTTACTGGCCGAACAGCCTGATCACCTGGAACCGGTTGCTGTCGGGGCGTTTTCGCGATGTACGAGTCGGTCGAGATGTTCTGGTCGGCTGGGTGGCCGCGGCGGTTTTGATGGCAACTCAATTCTCGGCCTATCACGCTTTGGTAGGACAAGGCGCGAGCGATCCAGGAGCGAGTGCGTTTCCCATGAATGTCGAAACGCTCATGGGGGCGAGATTCGGCATGTCGACGCTGTTGGGTTCTGCTTTATCGGCAACCACTGGCACGATCTACCTGTTGTTGACCCTCTTTCTGTTTCGCCTCACACTGCGTAACAAGTGGCTTGCCGTGGTGGCCTTTACGCTCCTCTGGACGACGCTCTATTGCATCGACACGGGCTCAATCACCGTTTGGCTTATGTCCGGTCTTTGCGTCGCTTGCGGTACCCACTCACGATTGTCACAATGTCAATGGTCCCTTTCGCCCTTCTGTCAATGACCCCAGCACCGAAACAGGCAAGAAGCTCGTCCGCCCCGCCACAATCATGTTTCTCCGGAGGCTACTACGATGAAAGTCGATCAGCGGACAGTCATCAAGGAGGCAGTTAGGCGGTATCTGGAGGATGAACAACCGGATCGACTCGAAGAATTCGATTTCGTCTTCGATGATGTATATCGTGTCATCCGCTCGCGCGTCGATACCGAAGCCGAATCACCTTCAGCGGATCACTCGGATGACGGGGAGGGAATTCCGTTCGATCTAAGTGCATTGCAGGGTAACACGATTACGGTCGCATCTTGGATCGGGATGTATCTGTTGATTGGCACGCTCAAATACACCGGCAAGCACTTCACAAAAAAAGCTGTCGAGACAGCGGCCGACGATCTGGTCAAGCGTGGCGCGAAAGCAAGTATCGTCGAAAGGCTGAAAGAGATTTTCTCAGGGATACTCGCTGAACTCTAAAGGCTCGCGGTACAACAAATGAAAGGATGGACCCACTACGAAGGCGAGTGTGATGTTGAAGATCTCGTTGCCGCGATCAAGGAATGCGGTACAAGAATCGGCATGGAAAGCCGTTGTGATCGCCCATCTTCAAATGAATATGCCATACGCAGTATTCAACAGAGACATTGGCTGGCGGTCATTTGGTTCGGGCTTCCCCAAGATGTGAGGTGGATTGTTCGCTCTTCGGATTCCCGGACGTCCCTCTTTTGTGACCGACGTTGTTTGCCTTGGGCGCGAAATCTGGCTTTATGCCTCTGCTTCGCTTCTCCATTATTTCTGTGGATGTCGTCTTTCGGCGCTAACGGTCAATGGGAGACAGAACATCCGTTGATATTTCCCTTTCGTTGCGTCTTGTTAATGCAATTCGCTGGATCAGTGTGGCTCTGCTTTCACCTGTTCTTCGGAGGCAACAGATTCTACAACTACTGGGAGGAAATTCTCGCGAGAACTGAGACGACTAGCGGTTTTCTTGAAGAACAGCCTACGGCGTCTTTCAATAGGCGATCCCTCTGGCAGATTGCATACCTAGGCTACGTATTTGTTGTCGCCGTCACGTACGGTATCATTTCCTGGCCAACATCGGCCACACCAATTTTATCTATGTGGATCAACGCTCTTCTACTGTTACTCATATTTGCTGGTTTCTTGCTTTGCGGGTTGCTGCCGGCCCTGTTAAAGAACCAGGGGAATTCTAGATCGCAATCTATACTACCCGGATTGTATAGCCTTTTTGCAATCGTGGTCTGGGGGTTGGTCATTCTTCCAATCTATATAGTTGCTGAAGAAGCCAACGGTATTCAAGATGCGATGGCACTTCGTCAGATATTTGATTCAAATCCGGACGTGATGTATTCAGCGGTCGCCAATCCAGATGAGCTTTCATCTGCAAAGGATTCCGGGCAATTGGACTTGATGTACGCTGGGATTCGGTGGTGGTGCATTATGAGTGTTGCATTCGGAGTGTTCTTGGCGGGATTTGCGATGGGCTTTCTCCAGCACGGAATTTCTATCGCGGCAATCGTCCAGCGAAACTTGATTCGCGTCAAGACTCACGGCGATTCTCCGCTGGCGTTCAGGACAGCAACGGGCGGACGTCTACTTCCGTGGTTGCGATACTGCGTTGGAGGAGTCGCAACATTGTTTGGCACACTCGCTTTGCTTGGCACTTGGAACTCGTTTGCCATTGGCACGTTCGCTTGGTGCAACGCCATTATTCCATCCTACCCAGAGGACATTACGCGAGTTGTTGACGGTTCTTACACAATCATGTGTGGTATGCTGTTGCAGCCTGCAACTACTGAATATCTTTATCTTGGAGTAATCAGCCGTGTCTTTTGGATGATTTATGGCCTTGCCTTGCCAAGCCTCTTAGCTCTATCCGTGGGGAGTCTTATATGGTCTCGGCAGCGATTGAGACGGCGGCTATTAGAAAACGAATTGATTGGATTCACGGAACACGACAGGATCTTGCGACGTGTTGATGCGCTGGCAAAACGCGCCGGCGTCCGCGGCCCGCGAATATCAGTGACACCGACTAAATCCTGCTCGCTCTTGTCTCACACGTTCGGGATCTTGCGACGTGAGCATTGGATTGAGTTGTCAGATGGATTTCTGACCCTATTCAACGGAGACCGCAAAAACACCTCATTGTCTGCGGCTTTGGCACATGAAATGGCCCACCAAAGGTTGGGGCACTGCCTTCGCAATAATATCTTGCGATGTGTCGCGCGCACTCTGTTTATCGGCGACGGGTTCGTTCTGTCACTCGTTGACTCGTACCAGAACGAACTGAAAGCAGACCAGGTCGCTGTGCGAGAATTCCAAGTCGATCCGGTAGATCTAAGAAAGGCATTGTGGTTAGTCAGCGACTGCATGTCCGCGGAAGTGGTGACTTCCAAGACCGCTTTGACTGGGATCGAATTCGTCCCAAGTCAGCACACTCTCTACGACAGATTTCTGCGTGATGGTCCCCAGGGGCTTTCTTTTCTGGAGCGATGGAAAGTTTACATCGTGTGCTTCCTTGGTAGTTACACGGGCGGCGACAGGCTCAGTTATTGGCACCCACATCCGGATGAGCGAATAAAACGGCTGCGATTGCTAGAAGAATGAGCAGGCCGAACTTGTCAGAGCCGAATCTGGTCGGCTGTCCGACCATGTGGCCAAGGTCGGATTTGGTGATCTCACGATGGTGCTCGCCAACGACGGAACGATAAGGGGCTGGGACGTTAGGGGCCACCGCTTGATTCATCAAGGCTCCAAAGCAAGCCGGCTAAAGCGGGCATCGTTCATGCGCCCCACACTAGCCCGATGCGCGAGCGAGGGAAAAACGGTTTGTCCCTCGCTTGCGCGTTTTGAAGTTGCGCAAAGGATGTTTTCTTCGGGAAATACAAGCACGACGCGCAAGCGAGTGTGTCTTTCCACACGCCGGGACTCACTCGCTTGCGCGTCGTGCTTGTATTTGTGCCCGTCACCAACTCTGGGGCACTTGCGAGACCCCACCGCCAATCGCCACCATGTGGATGGCCCCGTTTCACCGCATTTCACCGCACGGGCTGGCCGCGTTGAGCACCTCAATTTGACTTGAAAGCCCGGTCGGTTTAGACTCTACGTTGGGCTGGCATCTTCGCAAGCTCAGCCACCAGCCACCCATGTCGTCCTGTTTTTTTCGGCCACCCCGGATCGATGTTGCGATGGTAACAAGAAGCGATCGACGAAGCGGCGGGCTGGTCCGAAAACTGATCGGCGTGGGTGTCTTGCTGCTCGCGGAACTAGCGGTAGCGAGCGGGGCGAGAGCCGACATTATCCAGATTACCAACACAACAAACCCCGCCTTCCCGATCGCATCTTTTGCTGGACTTTTAGACATGAGCTATTCAGAAAAGAATACCTCTCCCGGTTACGATGATGGTATAGATGCAGAACTAGATACCTTCATCAGTCCTTATGACTTCAATTTTGTGACTTTCGCAACCTTAGATGGACATGATGTTAGTGTAAATAAAACTCCAGAGCCACATATTGGCGACACATATACATTCAATTTAGGATTTGAGAATAGGGAAGGAGGAAATATAGACAACATAGAAAACTATGTGACGTTAAACGATTTTGAGATTGACAATTCAAATGGAGTAACAGATTGGCAATATCAATTAGATGTTAGTACGGATGGCACTAGAAGAATTTATGACTATACAAGAAGCGGCCTTGTCAGTAACGTTTGGGCTTCAACGGATAGAAAATTTGGCCAATGGGAACAAGATATAATACAAGGAACAATTTGGAGAAATGGTAACGGAAGACATTACGGCGAATTAACATTCACGGCCATTGGTGAACCCATCGTGCATTTGGGAGACCTGACTGGAAACCATTACGTTGACTTTCAAGACCTAACATTATTGCTGGCCAACTGGAATCAAGATGTTGGGATGGGACTTGGCAACATCGTGGATCGTGATAATACGAGGGTAGATTTCCAAGACCTAACCGCATTACTCGCCGACTGGACTGGACCTGCACCAGGGGTTTCGCCGGAAGCCGCTTTGGGCCACGCCGCGGTGCCCGAGCCGTCGACGTTGCTGCTCGCGGCATTCGCCACGCTCGGCCTGATCGCCTGCCGGCGCCGCCGACGACGGGCACATGGCCTGCTTGGCGAACGCCCCGCCACCGGTTAAATTGACCGCCAAGCCTGGATTATTTTCGGGCCGCGATCTGGTTGACACTAGCCCGACGTGTGAGTTTTGAAGTTGCGCATTTTTTAGTCCCGGAGGGACGGCAGCGAATAGCCTGGGGCGCGAGCCCCAGGGATAAATACGATTATCCAGCGGAAAGCCCCGAGGGGCGACACCGAATGCGGCGTCGCCCGGTGTCGCCCCTCCGGGGCTTGAGAACCCGTTTCGATCACGATTTCCTGGGGCTCGCGCCCCAGGCTATTTAATGTCGCCGCTCCGCGGCTATACAATTGTCACCTATCAGACATGCAGGAGGCGGTTCAGGTGGGAAATCGGCTTGATACGATTTAAGAGGGCGATTGCGTGGAGCGGCTGCGGGAGGCTGCGGCCGGGAGCGTGGATTTGGTGTTTGCGGACCCGCCGTTTATACCTCGCACGGTTATGACTGGCTCGTTTAACGGCAAGCCGCAGGCGACTGCGTTTTGAATGGACGCTTGGCTTGGAAACACAGTCGCCTGCGGCTTGCCGTTAAACGAAAGAATGTGCCATTTTCATCCGTGAGCCGTTTAATTTCGGCTACGAATACGACGTTTACGACGAACAGCAGTCGAGCGGCGAGTATCTCGATTGGTCGAAGCAGTGGATCAGCGGGGGTTCACAACGCGCTGAAGGCCGACGGCACGTTCTGGCTGGCGATTGGCGATGAGTACGCGGCGGAGTTGAGGATCGCGTGGTCGCCGCACGTAGCGGCTGGGGCCTTGCAAGATGGCCAGATATTTATCAACATCGGGGGTGGCGCCGGTATGTTGGCGCATGGCAGGCGGCGGGCGACCGACCGCTTTTCGTTGCAACCGAGGGAGTCTTCACGATGCGTTTGTCGCTTGTTATGCCTCGATTCTTACTGATGCTCGTCATGGCTTTCGTCGCCGGCTGTGGCGGTTCGCTGGTGCATAGCGACGATCGTGATGCGGTCGAAGCCCTGGAAGAGGGCGGACTCTTTGAAATTCAACTGCACGCCGACGGCAAGGCCCGGGTGGCCGTCTTGAAAGATGCTTCAAGTATGACGGATGACATGATGGCCCATTTTTCCGGGCTCGACGCGTTGGATAATCTGGATCTCCGCGGTGCCCCGATCACGGACGCCGGGATTGCGCACGTCGCCAATTTGTCGAAGCTGGAGCGGCTCATTCTAGCGGGCACTGGGATCACCGACGCTGGCCTCGCCCAACTCGAGGGACTCGAACTCGACACGCTCGACGTGACGGACACGAAGGTCACCGAAGACGCCGCCGAGGAATTCAAAGAGAAGACCAAATGCGATGTGCTTTACGGCGAGGCGTTCAAAGAAAAAGACGAAGAAGAAGAATAGGGCAGCGTGCCGTCTTAATCCGACCATTCCGCAGAACTGCTCTGCCGCGATCGCAAAACGCCGAATTCCTCTTCGGTTTCCCCCTGCGGCGGCTGCGTCTGATGTGCTATTCAAGCCCCATTGCGATGCCGGCACGCCCGTGCATTGTGAACTAAGCTTGAGTGGGTATTTTCCGCTGAATCGCCGTTGAAATGACAACGCTGCGCTCAGAAAACCGACTCAAGAGATAATGCCGTGAATTCCTATCTGTATCTTTTCGACTTGATCGCCAAGCCGTTGTTTTTTTCGCTGTTGGGCATCTCTGCGCTGGCCGGCGCGATCGCCGTCGTCAGCCCGAGCCTGTTTAGGCGGACCGTGGCCTTGACCAGCCGGACCATCGACACCAAGAAAATCCTCTCGGTGCTGGACAAATCGGTCGACATCGACCGTTTCACGCTCGCTCATAGCCGGTTGCTGGGGGTCGTTGTGATCGCGGCCGTTGCCACGCTGGTTTACCTGTATCGCCACCATTAACGTGCCCTCTTCGTCAAGACTCCATCTTGATTTGTGCGCTACGCCGGATTATTCAACAGGCTGCTAGCCGCCGGTTCGTACAGATTGCGGCAAGAACCGGGGGCTAGCGCCCCGCGGCTGATGAATAATCCGGGCTAGGCGTCGCGGTATTCGTTCGTTCGCCTAACGACAGGCCATCTGATAGCGGCTCCTCTCCGAGCAGCACGCCAAAAAAAACCTCAATAAACTGGTCGCATCTTGCTGCCCGACCGGTTACCATCGGGGGACGGTTTCTGTAGTTGAACAAACAAGCGAGGTTTGCCATGTCGTTGAAAAAGGGGATAAGTCCAATTTCCTGCGGTTGGCTGGAAGCCTCATCCCACCCAACCGATGCAGGAAATTGGACTTATCCCCTTTTTCGTCTGTGGGCCGCGGCGATGCTGATCGGAGGGATCTCCTTGGAAACGGTCGAAGCTGCCCCGTACAATCGCCCTGCGGGCGATCCGCATCAGAGCCGGTCGGTGGTAATCGCTACCGGCGGCATGGTCGCCACCAGCCAGCCCCTGGCCGCCCAAGTCGGCCTTGATGTGCTGCGGCGCGGCGGTAACGCCATCGACGCGGCGATCGCCACCAACGCCATGCTGGGCCTGGTCGAGCCGATGAGCTGCGGCATCGGCGGCGATTTGTTCTGTATCTATTGGGACCACAAAACCAAGAAACTCTACGGCCTGAACGCCAGCGGGCGAAGCCCTTATGCTTTGAACCGCGAGGTCTTTGCCAAGCAGGAGATCAAGAAGATCCCGCTCGATGGGCCGCTGCCCTGGAGCGTGCCCGGCTGTGTCGATGGCTGGGCCGTGCTGCGCGATCGCTTCGGCACGATGTCGCTGGCCGAACTGTTGGCGCCCAGCATCGACTACGGCGAGCGCGGCTTTCCGGTTACGCAGATCATCGCCGGTTATTGGAAGGGCGGGAAGAAGGCGCTGAGCAAGCGGCCCGACGCGGCCAAGACTTATTTGCCCGGCGGACGCGCGCCGCGGGAAGGAGAGATATTCAAGAATCCCTATCTGGCCGCGACGTATCGGGCGATTGCCAAAGACGGCCGCAACGCGTTCTACCAGGGCGCGATCGCCCGCCAGATCGTGGCCTTCAGCAAAGCCAACGGCGGATATTTCTCGCTGAAGGATTTTGCCGATCATCGCAGCGACTGGGTCGAGCCTGTCTCGACCAACTACCGAGGTTACGACGTTTGGGAATTGCCGCCCAACGGGCAAGGCATCGCGGCCCTGCAGATGCTCAATCTGCTCGAACCTTACGACTTGGCCGCCATGGGCTCAGGCAGTGCCGACTATTTGCATCTGCTGACCGAGGCCAAAAAGCTGGCCTTCGCCGATCGGGCAAAGTTCTACGCCGACCCGACTTCTCAGCGGCTGCCGACCAAGGAATTGATCTCGAAGAAATATGCCCAGCGACGCGGCAAGCGGATCGACCTGGCCAAGGCGGCCACCCGTGTGCCGGCCGGCGATCCGCAGTTGGAAAAGGGCGATACGATCTATGTCACCGTCGTCGACAAAGATCGCAACTGCTGCTCGCTAATTCAGAGTAACTATTACGGCTTCGGCTCGAAGATGGTCCCCGGCGATCTGGGCTTCGTGCTGCAAAACCGCGGGGCGCTGTTCGCGCTCGACGAGAAACACCTCAACCGGCTGGAACCGCACAAACGGCCGTTCCACACGATCATCCCGGCGATGGTTACCAAGGATGGCAGGCCCTGGCTGTGCTTCGGTGTGATGGGCGGAGACATGCAGCCGCAGGGCCACGTGCAGATTCTGGTGAACCTGATCGACTTCAAGATGAATCTTCAGCAGGCCGGCGATGCCGCCCGGCTGCAACACAGCGGCAGCGCCACACCAACCGGCGGGCGGATGTCGGCCGGCGGCGGCACGGTCAGCGTCGAGTCGGGCATCAGCGATGAGGTGATCGAGGCGCTCAAGCGCCGCGGCCACAAGGTCAAACGCACGAAGAGCGGCCCCGGCGGTTTTCAAGGCATTCTCATCGACCGAAAAAACGGCACGCTGCGCGGCGCCACCGAGCCGCGCAAAGACGGAGTGGCCGTGGGGTATTGAGCGGCTGAACTTCGGCGAGCCGCGAGCGTTAGCTCGGGGGTAATACGCCTTCTGTTCAAACACTGGGGGCCACCTCAGAAGTTGCTTCGGTGGAAGGCAGAATCATGGAGGGCAGAATCATAAACAAGCGAATGCTGGATTGCGAAGTGAAGTTTGCCTGCGCGTATTATTCTGCCCACCATCATCCTGCCTATCCTCAGCACGAAGCGTGTAGCTACGCTCGCCAGAGCGTGGATTGAGCGTATCCACCGTCTGGCGACGGTAGCTACGACAGGAAGATTCTCATCTGCCGCTCGCCTAAGACACGCGAATCGGCAGCATGGTCAGCCGGTCGCGGGGGTTGGTCAGCCGTGGGGCCGAGGCGGGATTGGCGTCGGCCGGTTTCTTTTCGACCGCGGGTTGATCCTTTTCCGCCTTGGTCGGGATGCTCCTCGACTTGAACTCGGCCGGCATTTGCACCGGGCTATCGGGAACTACGATCCGCGTCACTTCGTGTGGTACGCCGCTCTGAAAGGTAAGGCCCGCTCCGCAATCGCCCGTAGCACAATGACTCGTGGCACAATCACCCGCGCCCCACGGCACCATTTGTAACGCGTCGCAACATTCGGGCTGCGGCGCCGTTGGACAAGCCGGTTGACAAGTAGGCGGTCGAGCCGGCCAAGCGGCTGGCGGGCAAGCTCCCCAGGCCGGTGTGAGCGGCGTGGCGACCGGACGGCTCCAGGGAGCCCAGAATCCGTCGAACAGCGGCACGTAGCGAGGCGTGTAGGTTGTCGAGGCCATCACCGGCCGGTAACTAATCACGGTGGTGCCGGCACAAGCGCCCCGCACTGCCCCGTAGCCCCGAGTCGTGCATGGAGCGCGCGAGTTGGAGTAGTAATACTGCGCGTGGTGAGACGACAAGGTTCCCGGTGCCAGGGCCTTCGCTGCGCGGGGCGAAAACATTCCCGCGGCGATGCAGGCGGTCAGCAGCAGGCCGAGCATTTTTTGGTAACTCATTCTAACGCTCTCCGAGGGGTTGGCGTTGAAATCTGGCGAGATTCGAGACTCGAAATCATACGTCAAGAAACGAGACGCCCAGATCGAATCGGCACCCGCGATGCCGGTTGTGACGAAGATGAGGATGGTAGCGGTTAGTCGGATGATCCTATTTGGGAGATCCCAACACGATCACTTTCGACCAGCCCGGGCGTTTACATCTGGGATCGGTTCAAATTCTGGCCCCACGACGAACCGATATCTAAGATGTGTGATGTTACGCCCACAGGACGTAATTTACCGACGTCGGAACTCCCCCAGCGGCCAGTGAATTGACGATGGATCGTCGCAGATACTTCAAACGGATATTGTGGTGTGTCGTCGGTCCGGCGCTGTTTGTGGCCGCCGCTGCCCTATTTTCCGAAAAGCCCCAGCAGCAACTCGCCGCGGCCCCGCATCTCGTCGCGTCGACGCCGGCGGTGCGAGGTTTCTACGATGCCGACTGGCCCGAGGTGTATTTGATTCTGATGGCCAAGTGCGCCGGTTGCCATCGGCCAGGCACCGATCAGCTCGACTTCACTTCGCACGCCAAGATCATGGCGGCCCGTAACGACGACGGCGAGCCAGTCGTCGTGCCGGGAAATCCCCAGCGTTCGTCGCTGTACCAACAAGTCGTCTGGAACGTCAAGGCCGAGCGCGATTCGAAGCTGCCCGACGAGCCGTTGATGCCGCAAGACCATCGCGAGTGGCTCACTGCCGGCCAGCTCGCCACGCTGCATCGCTGGATTGAGAACGGCGCCAGGGCGACCCGCCACAACGCATCGTGCAACGCCGCGCCGCTGTCGGAAATCGACTTTCCCTCGGCCAAACTCTGTAAAGCGTGTCATCCGAACCAATACGAGCAGTGGTCGCGGTCGATGCACGCCTACGCCCAGCACAGCCTCGTGTTTCAAGCCTTCAACCTGACGCTGCAAGAACGGACCAGCGGCACGATCGGAACTTTCTGTAGCCGCTGTCACACGCCGATCGGCACGGCCCTGGGCGAGAGCGGATCGCGCCGAAACGTCCACCGCTCGCGAATCGCCATGGAGGGCGTCACCTGCGTTGTTTGTCATCGGCAAAGCCGCAATCACGGCAAGGCCAGCGGCCGAGCGGCGATGACCCCGGGCAAGCTGCTCGATGCGTGCATGTTCGGCCCTTTCGAGAGCGGCCGTTCCGATCAGTTCAAGTCGCACAAGTCGGCCCATCACCCGCACATTCGCAGCTCGGCGTTTTGCGGAACGTGTCACGACGTAACCAGCCCCGGCGGCGTGCGGTTGGAAGAGGCCTTCAGCGAATGGCGTAACAGCCCGGCGGCGAAGCGCGGCATCACCTGCCAGCAATGTCACATGGGGCCGATTCAAGGCGTGGCAACTGCCGAAGACCAGCGACCTTTGGGCCGCGCCGCGACGATTCCCGGCGAGGACAAGCGAAAAATTCCGCTCCGCCCGATCACCGACCACACGTTCGGCGGGCCAGACTATTCGATGCTGCCCGATACGGAATTTCCCTATAAGCTCGATTGGATGTACGAAGTCGACTATCGCAATTGGAAGCAACTGACGCCGTATCAACAGCGCACGCTTACTGAGCTGCGGCGCGAAAACCGCCGACAGCTGCGCATCGCCGACGACAAACGGTACGAAGTGCTCCGCAACGCGGCGGAGATCTGCGTCAAAGCTCCGCAGGCGGCTTGCCCCGGAGAAAAAATCAACGTCCGTGTCGACGTCACCAGCAAGATCGCCGGGCATAGCTTTCCGACCGGCTTTACGGCCGAGCGGCAGGCCTGGATCGAGATAACCGTGCGCGATCCGGCCGGGCGGATCGTCTTCGTCTCCGGCGATTTGGATAAAAACGGCGATCTGCGCGACGGGCACAGTCACGAGGTCGAGGCCGGTAAGTTGGCTCGCGATAAGTATCTGCTGAATTTCCAAAACCCGTTCATCGCGCTGACCGCACGCGGCACCGAGCGATTGGTCAAGCTGGCCGTCAATCGGCACTTTGCTCCGCTCAACATCATTCGCCCCGCCCAGGGCATCTCCGCATCGCAGGGCCGGCTCGAAGTGTTTCGGCTAGCCAAGGGTTCTCTGCCGCCGCTGAAGACGGCAGGACAAACCTATCCGATCGTGCTGTCGGCGATCGAGGGTGAATACCTGCTCGACGTCAAGCTGAACTTCCGACACATGCCGCCCGGCCTTATGGACCGCATCGGTGTGCCCCACTTAAAACGCCAAATAGAAATCGTCGTCATCGACTCCCACCGCGGCACGATCCGTGTCAGCCGCCCTCGTCCCGCGCACTCGCCCTAGCCTCAAGAAACCATGCGACGCGCCGCTCAACTTACCGCGCTGACGCTGCTGATTGTCTGCTCGCCGCTGCGCGGTCAGCAACCGGCGGCATTCGACGATTACCGGGCTAATCCGGCAAGCGGCGATTCGGCCCCCGTTTTTCCCGCGCTTCCGCCCGATCCGTATCGAAACGATCACGACATCCTGCCTTCGCTTGAAGATGAACTTGACTACCATGGCGGGGCTTATCTGTACGAGCGGTATGACGATTATCTCGACGGTGTGCCGCAGGATCACGCCTTGGGCCACGTCGATCCGCATGTCACGCTGCTGCGCGTGCCCGAGGACTATGATGCGCCGCAGCCGCTCAGCTTTTTTGCTGATTTTCTCGGTGCCGATCCGATTCGCTCTTGGCCGCGGTTACACTGGCCGGGCGCCGATGCCGTGGCATGGGAGCCGCGGCTGGTGGTTTATGGTGCGTATCAATTCTTCGGCATCGCCACCGAAGACGGTAACCTGCGCACCGACGGCATCGGCCACCAACTGCTCGTCGACGTCGACTGGCGAGTGACCGGCACCGAACGGCTGCATCTGCAATTTCGACCCCTGGGCCGCGGCAACACGGGCGGATCGTTTTACCAGTTCAACGATCCCGACGGCTACATCGACAACTCGACCGGCCTGCCCGACCGCTGGTGGATCGAGGCGGAATTGGCCAGCGTCTTCGGCGGTTGGCTGCACAATCCGCTGGTGGCCCGCGATTATCTTCTGGTCGCCGGAAAGTTTCCCTTCGTGCTGCACAATCGCCTGCTGATCAACGACGACGTAACCGGACTGGTGCTCAGTAAAAACACGATCTACGCGGGCCACCTAAGCAATCTCAATGTGCAGTTGTTCTACGCCTTCGACGACGTCGATGCCTTCGATGCCTTCTCCGGCCGCTCGGCCAAAACCTGGGGCGTTCATGCCACGGCCGACTACCGGCAGATGCTGCTAGAGGCAACCTACGCGAGTTTGTTGCACCCTCGCGATCCAACCCGCGATGCGCAGTTCACCGCCCTGAGCGCGACGAAGCTGATCGGCCCCGTCACCCTCGCCGGGCGGGCGCTGCTGAAATGGGGCGACCGAGGTGGACGCGGCTGTGGGCAGTTATTCGTGCTGGAGAGCAATCTCACGCGGACCTTCTCACCCAGCTTTACCGACTGCACCGGCATCGAGTTCGGCGTGTTTTACGTCAACGCCTTTCATGCCACGCGGGGTTGGAACTCAATCAGCGGCGGCGGATTCGATCGGCTCCGCAGCACGCTGGAGGTCAATCCTCTGGTCAGCATTTCCGCCGGCCGTCCGCCCGACGACACCACCGGCCTCGCCCTGGGCGTACAACTGTTCCGCCATCACGAAGACGAATCGATCACACCCGAGGTCGTCTTTGAATCGCCGGGCGGAAGGCCGGTGTGGGGCGCCGGGCTGATCTATCAGCGCAAAACGGGGCCGCGCAGCTTCTTCGAGGCCCGCGGCGTCGGCACCTGGTCCAACACCCCCGCCTTTCGCCGCGACGGCGTGTTCTTGGCCGAGACGATTTTGTTTTAGGCTCTGCCTCAAAACACCTTAGATTCGCGTTTCTCATCAGCCGCTGGGCGCTAGCCCACGGTTTTTGCGGCACATCGACCCACGGAACCGGACGCTAGCGCGTCGCGGCTGATGTCTTGAGACAGAGCCGAGGCGTGTGCCGTTTCCCTTTCGATGCACGTCACGTACAATGGAGAGTGCCTTTTCGCAGTTAATCAATCAATCGGAGAACACCGAGATGTTGACCTCAGTCTGGGCAGAAATCCGCGACGGTAAAATTGAATTGGTCGAACCCGCGGAACTACCAGAAGGATCGAGGGTGTTGGTGACGTTGTTGCCGAATTCGGAGGACGAGTTCTGGCGCGATGCCAGCCAAGAGTCACTCGCCGCGGTCTGGGCCAACACGGAGGATGACGTGTATGGCCAGCTTCTCGCGGAATGACGTTATTCTGGTTCGCTACCCTTTTTCAGACCTGTCGACCAGTAAAGTCAGGCCGGCCGTCGTCGTGGGCGCTCCGCACACGTCAGTCGACGCGATCATCGTTCCGCTGACGAGTCGCACCCATTCTCACTCAGACTCTGGTTGGAAATCTCTTGAGCCCGGTGCCAAATTGGGGCCACCCATTGAAATGCCCGCCACATTTTGGCGTTGGCGGACGAGAGAGAAGAGGAAACGATGGGTGGCCCCTTCCGTCTTGGCGGCGGTATCAGGCCCGGGGTCAGCCACGGCGAGACCGACCCCTTCGGCTACAACATCGCCCGCGATCCGGTCCACCTACACGACTTTCAAGCCACCATCCTGCACCTCCTCGGCATCGACCACGATATAAATATCAAGGCCGGCATTTTCGGCTGACCGACGTGCATGGGAAGGTGGTGAAGGGGGGGGTGTTGGCGTAAGGGGTGGAATCAACCACCCGACCGGGATGGTTATTGTTGTATTGCAGGCGTTCGCGCCGTAGAATAACGGAGCGGGACTAATTCTTTTGACCACGGATCAATGAATGCCATGCGCCAAGTAGTCATTTACGCCGACCAGGACGACGGTGGCTGGGTTGCCGAGGTTCCGAGCTTACCCGGCTGTGTCAGCCAGGGCGACACTCGCGAAGAGGTTCTCCGCAACATCCGCGACGCCATCGAAACGTGGATCGACGGCGCCCAGCAAGCCGGCATGAAAGTGCCCGACGAGACGTTTGACGTGCAAGTCTGCGTCGTCTGAGAAATATCTCGGGATTTTCTTTTCCCATGCAGGGTGGTGTATTTGTTGCACCCAACCCGCTATTATCCGCACATGCTTTTGGCTGGGGCTTTATGCCAAGCGGAGGTTACGAATGAGTACGTCGCTTCCCGTTCTGTCCGGGCGTCAAGTGGCTAAGGTGCTTGCGAAGGCGGGCTTTGTACACATTCCCGACCGTGGAAAAGGCAGTCACTTGTTCATGTTTCGCGCCGATCCGCGGACGGCACTTACCATTCCCGATCATCGTGAAGTTAAGCGCGGTACGCTTCGAGCCATCATTCGCAAGGCGGGACTCAGCGTCGATGAGTTCGTTGCCTTGCTGTGAAATGGAAAAGTAGAATGTCCCATTTTAGACGATCGTGCGATTGGGACGATCGCTTCATTTTGATCCGCAGCGAGAGCGCTTCGTCGACGACAAGGAGGCCGACGGCCTGCTGGTTCGGAAGTATCGCAAGGACCACTGGGCGGCGCCGAGCTAGGCTCTGTCTCAAAATATCAGCCGCGACGCGCTAGCGTCCGGTTCCAAGGGGAGATATGCCGCAAAGAACCGTGGGCTAGCGCCCGGCGGCTGATGTTCCAAACCTGATATACCGGGAGATAAACTCGGTTCGTAAACAGAAGATTTGAACGGAAGACGACAAAGTTCGCAAAGAGAAGTCGGTCGCCTGATAGCGAGACGCCACATCTACTTAACGAAAGGAAATCTCGAATGCGAAGATTCAAGCCACTAACCGTTCCTTTGGCGGCGTTTCTTGTCTTCTGTTTGGCCGCGTCGCCATTCTGGGCGGCTGCGAAGGACACCGCAAAGACTACCGCGAAAGCGACCATCCTTCATGACGAAGCCAAGCAGGGCGATTTTGGCCCGGCGAAGCCTGATGGGAAGGTGACCCTGCGGATCTCGAAGCCGGGGGTTTACGTGATCCTGGGCACCGGCATCGACGCCATCGACGACGTCGATGCGTTTGTGTTTGAGGTTACCGGAAAAATGCCGTTCGATTTTTGCTTGATCGCCGACGCCGCGGAGTTTAAGAAACTGCGCTCCATTGACGCCGAAGGGAAGGTGACCGAGATCGCCTTTGGCTCGACGAACCCTCGCTTTGGCGTCCCGCGTAACATCAGCAAGACGAAACTGCCACCCGGCAAGTATCACGTCGAGATGATGTTCGGGCCGCAAGCCGCGCTTGGCGATTGGATTGTGAAGATCGCCCCGCACGACGATGCGACGACACTCGAAGGATTTTGTAAGGCGCCGGTCGAACCGACCACGGCCGAGAAGATGAAG
>JADFKK010000185.1 GCA_022564995.1 Planctomycetota bacterium
GCAGCCGGTGACGTCGACGCGGTCAAGAAACTGGGCCTGGCTAGGGACCATATTGTTGCCGAACTCCGCAAGGCGATCGTAGGCATGGACCCGGTGATCGACGAGGTGTTGATCGCCATCTTTTCGCGTGGTCACGGGCTGCTGGAAGGCGTGCCGGGTTTGGCCAAGACCCTGCTGGTCAGTTCGGTCGCCAAGTGCATGTCCCTGTCGTTCAAACGCATCCAGTTTACTCCCGACCTGATGCCGTCTGACATCACCGGCACCGAAGTCCTGCAAGACGATCCGGAGACCGGCAAGCGGCAATTTATGTTCAGCAAAGGCCCGATCTTTGCCAATATCGTGCTGGCCGACGAAATCAATCGCACGCCGCCGAAAACACAGGCTGCGCTGCTCGAGGCGATGCAGGAGAACATGGTCTCGGCGGGCGGCGAGGATTTTCATCTCGATCTGCCGTTCTTTGTCCTGGCGACGCAAAACCCGCTGGAACAGGAAGGAACCTACGCGCTGCCCGAGGCACAATTGGATCGCTTCATGTTCAAGATCCACGTCGATTACCCCAGCGAAACCGAGGAAATCGACATCATGCGGACGGTCACCGGCAGCAGCGCCGCGGAGTTGTCGCCCGTGCTGAACCAAGAGGAGATCGTCGCCCTGCAGAACCTCGTTCGCCGCGTGCCGGTCGCCGACCATATCTTCCAATACGTTTCGAGGCTGGTCCGCTCGACCCGTCCGCAGCAGGATTACGCGCCGGAGTTTATCAAGAATTGGGTTTCGTGGGGCTGCGGCCCGCGCGCTTGTTTGAACTTGATTGTCGGCTCCAAGGCGCGGGCGATTCTGCGTGGCCGCTATAATGTCGCGATCGAAGACGTGCAGGCCCTGGCGCTGCCCGTGATGCGACACCGCATGGGCCTGAATTTCGCCGCCCAATCAGACGGCGTGAACACCGACGACATCATCTCGCAATTGCTCAGCACGATCCCCACCAGCGGAGCGCTCTACGATGGCGCAGCAACAGCAACAGCAGCAGCGGGCTAAATACCTCGATCCGGAAACTCTTTCGCACATCGGTTCGCTCGACGTCGTGGCCCGTCAGGTCGTCGAGGGCCTGCGGATCGGTTTGCATCGCAGTCCCGCGCGCGGGATCAGCAGCGAGTTCACGGCCTATCGCCAGTATGTGCCGGGTGACGAAACGTGCCACATCGACTGGAAGGCGTATGCCCGCTCCGATCGCTATTACATCAAGCTGTTCGATGCCGAGACCAATTTCGTCTCGAACTTGTTGATCGATGCCAGCGAGTCGATGACTTATGCTTCGGGCGCAATCTCGAAGCTCGAATATGCCAAGTACCTGGCGGCCAGCCTGGCCTACTTGATCGTCGACCAGGGCGACTCGGTCGGCGTGGGAGTGTTCGACGGCGAATTGCAGAACTACATCGCGCCGAAGAGCAACATGCGAATCCTGTACGACATTTCCAACGAGTTGGAAAAAGTGACTCCGCGGCCCCGCACGAATATCGGCGCGATCTTGCACAATTTCGCCCATCGCATGTCGCGGCGCGGTTTTGTCGTGTTGTTCTCCGACCTATTCGACAATACCGACGAATTCATCGAGGGTCTCAATCACCTCCGTTTTCGCGGCCATAATGTCATTCTGTTTCACATGCTGGATCCCTACGAACTCGAATTTCCATTAAGCGGCATGTGGAAATTCGTGGGCCTCGAAGGCGAAGGCGAAGTCATCACACAGCCGGCCCGGGTGCGAAATAACTATTTGAAGGAATTGGAGAAGTTTATCGCCCGGATTAAGACCGCCTGCACTCGAGCCCAGGTCGATTATGTCCTGGTCAACACGGCCGAGCCGGTGGAACACGTGCTTTCCAGCTACTTGCTCCAGCGGACTGCCTTGTCCAAGACAAGATAAATGTCGTTGTTCGCTCCGCGAACGAAGCGTCTCGTTCGCGGAGCGAACAACGACTATCAAAATCACGATGATACGAATACTAATCAACTTGACGGTTTTCCTATTCGTCTCCGTACCCGTGGCGTCCGCCGCGATAACGTCCAAGGATCACCCGAAGCTAAAAGAGATGCTTCAACAACACCCGGCGGCGGACATTGACAAGGACGGAACGCTCACGTTCGCCGAATACCGGGCGTTTCTCAAATCGCAAGGCCCAAGAAAACGAGCCGATGGCGGCGAGGCCGGCCCGATCTCGACGCTGCTGGCCAACGGCGATCTGCTGATCACGGACTTCGAGGAAAACAACTACGGGCGGATGCGGCAATGGGGCTGGACGATCGAGGGTAAATCGTTCGAGCGCGATTTCGCCACGGCCACGCGGATCATGAAGCGTCGGGCGGCGACACACAGCGGCCGATACCTGCTGAGCAGCTACCCTGAAACCGACGCAACCACCGGCAGAGTCGTTTCACCGATCTTTGAAATTGAGCAAAAGGCGATCCAGTTTCAGTTGAGTGGCGGGCAGCATCCTCAGCGGATTTGCGTCAACTTGGTCGTCGACGGCGACGTATTGCGAACGATCACCGGACGTAATCGCGATTCGCTGGAGACCGTGGCTTTTGACGTGTCGGCTCTGAAAGGCCGCTTGGCGAGGTTGGAAATTATCGATGCCCACACCGGCATTTGGGGCCACATCAACGTGGATCGAATGGTCCAGACCGATCACGCCACCGCCCGGCGTGTGGTCGACAAAATTCCGGCCCATTACGGACAGGTCATCGGCACCGTGCAGACCACCGACGGGCGCCGCCGAGGTGCCTTGACGATCAACGAAGGTCGGCTGGGCATCGACAAGCATCCCGCCGAAATAAGCACGTTGCTGCTGGTAATCTGCGAAAACGAAATACGCCGGCCCCCGTCGCAAGATGCCCTGTCACATGGTGCCCTGCGGCTGATCGACGGCGAAGTCTGGTATGGAAAAGTGCTTTCGCTGGAAGACGGCCAGATTACCTTGCAGAGTTCCATGTTCAAATCTCGCAAGGTGCCGCTCAAGCAAATTGCCAGCATCGAGTTCAAGCCGGGAAAAGTGAGCGGTGGCGAGCCGGGCACCATGTACCGAGACCAAGGCGAGCCGATCCCCGGCCGCCTGGTCTGGATTCGAGAAAAGGACGTGGCGATTGATTGCGCCCTGGGAATTGTGCCGATTCCTCGCGGCAGCATTCAACGACTCGTGTTGGCTGCGCCGCGGCAACAAGTCGATTCTTCGCAAGACGAAGTCGGGCTGGTCGACGGCAGTCTCTTGCGAGGCACGTTAACCGCGAAGGACGATCGGCTGGTGTTGGAGCACAGCACGTTGGGGACATTGAGTTTTGAGTGGTCGGATATTCGCCATGTGCGAAGGTCGCCCAACGGCGTGATCTGGCTCGATTCTCTCGCAGGAAAGATCCTCGATCGCGTCGGACCCATCCTGCCGCCACCGCCGCCCAGTGTCGTGGTCTCGATTAATCCCGATCATCTGCGGGCGATCCGCATGATGCCACGAACCGTGACACAGTACGAACTGCCCGCCGGCTCGGCCAAGCGAACACTGCGGGCGATCTTGGCGCCCGTGCCGGGCTGCCGAGCGGACATCAACGTGCGAGTCAAGGACGGCGACCGCGTGTTGTGGGAGCGGAAGATAAGTGCCAGCAGCGAACCAATGGAAGTCGCCGTCGATTTGCAGCGTGCGACGAAGTTTACAATCGAAGTCGATTACGGCGACCGGCTGGCGTTCCCGTGTGGGGTCGACTGGCGAGACGCCCATGTGTTGGTGAGATAGTCGTTGTTCGCTCCGCGAACGAAACGAATTGTTGGTGGAGCGAACCACGACATGCGTTCCGTTCGCGGAGCGAACAACGACTGAACAGAACGAACGACCATGCTTGGTGACATATTCGATCCAACTGCTGATTTGCTGGTTTCGCAGCACATCCGGCCGCACTGGTCTCAGGCGGGAGCGATCGTGTTCGTGACGTTTCGCATGGGCGATTCGGTTCCCCGTGAAGTGCTTCAACGATGGGAGCGTGAGAAGACGGACTGGATGCAACGTCAAGGCCATGCAACGAGTGAGCATTGGTCGAGGGTCTTGCCAACGCTCGATGACGTTCAGCGAGGCAAATTCCACAAACAATTCAATCGTTGTCGGGAGGATTTTCTGGATACATGTCACGGCCGCTGTTTGTTGCGCCGCCCTGAACTGGCGAAGATCGTTGCCGATTCATTGGTACATTTCGACGCCGAGCGATACCAGCTGGGCGACTTTGTGGTGATGCCGAATCACGTGCATCTGTTGGCTGCCTTCCCCGCCGCCGATGCGATGCGCGAGCAATTCGATTCGTGGCTGCATTACACCGCTTTTCGGATCAATCAGCGAATCGGCAAAAAGGGACACTTCTGGCAACAGGAACCGTTCGACCACCTGGTACGTAGTGTGGAGCAATATGATTACTTGCGGGATTACATTGCTGAGAATCCCGGCAAATCCAAATTGAAAGCGGGCGAGTTTATCTATCACCGATACGAAAGATAGTCGTTGTTCGCTCCGCGAACGAAACGATTCGTTCGCGGAGCGAACAACAACTGAACGAAACGATTCGTTCGCGGAGCGAACAACAACTGAACCAAACGTTTCGTTCGCGGAGCGAACAACGACTAACGGGAGTCTGAATGGGATTTTTGAATTCTACGCTGTTATGGTCGGGGCTGGCCGCGGCCGGCGTCGCCGTGCCGATTGTCATTCACTTGCTGTACCGCAAGCATCGCCGGCAGACGGACTGGGCGGCGATGGAATTGTTGCGCCGGGCTTTGGTGGTTCGCTCCGGACAAGTCAAGTTTGAAGACTACTTGATTCTGTTCTTGCGGTGCTTGGCGCTGCTGCTGATCGCCGCGGCTCTGTTGCGGCCCACCCTCCATTCGCACTCGGTTCAATGGCTGGGCGAAAAACGTGTCGGCATCGTCGTGGCCATCGATGCCTCGTACAGCATGAACCACGGCGAATTCTCGCGTTTTGAAAGAGCGATCGGAAAGGCCAAAGAGGTTCTGGAAACGGCCCAGCCGGGCGAGCCGGTAACGCTGGTGTTGATGAGCAATCACCCTCAGATTTTGCTGCGGGCAGCGGCCTATGATCCGACCGTGTTCGACGATTTGTTGGACGAACAAAAAGCTGCCACCCCCTATCGACTCAGTTTGGAACGAAACCTGGAACAGCTCGAACAACTCATCGCGGAACTGAAGGCACCTGCCCGCGAGTGCTACCTGATTACCGACGGCCAGGAGCTGGATTGGGGAAAACTATCGAACGATTCGCAAGCGACACTCACGCGTTTGACGAACAAGGCCAGCGTGTTCATGGTGCCGGTCGAAGCCGGGGGCGAAAATAACCTGAGCCTGACCGAATTGACCTATGTCTCCGGGCCGCTGCAGCGTGCGGGCGTCGTTCGCTTCTTGGCCGTCGTCCGCAACGAAGGCCCGAATCTGACCAAAGGCGGCAATGTCGAATTCTACGTGGGAAAAGACATGATCACTCGACATGCTGTCGGCCCGCTCGAACCGGGCCAAGCGCGCGGCGTGTCGTTCATTACCTCCTTTGAAACTACGGGCGACGTACGGCTCAGAGCACATCTGGCGAAGGACGAATTGATCGAAGACAACGATCGTTACGCGGTCGTCAATATCCGTCCTTCGATCAGCGTGCTGTGTGTCGACGACAAACAGCCAAGTGACGGGGCGGAGAGCCGGACGGGAGCGTATTATGCGGTCCGGGCGATTCGCCTGTTGGATCGTGACGCGGATGGACCGCTGCACGTCGATCAAGTCTCGGCGGCGGACATGAGTCTGCAAGATTTGTCGAATTACGATGTCATACTGATGGCGAATGTCGCCGAGGTCGCCCCGGAAATGATCGAACGAATCAAACGCTTTGTCCGCGGCGGTGGCGGACTGATTCTTTTTCTTGGCGACCAGGTAAAAGCGAAGTTGTACAACGAGGGCTTCGGAAGCGGCGCGGAAGGCCTGCTTCCCGCTAAGCTTGGCAAGGTCTTGTCGGTCGGCGAAGGCGAAGGCGGTTGGTCGCTCGCCCCGATTCGGTCGCAGCACAGCCTGGCCGAGATCGTCAAGCGGCTGGGAAAGAGCAGAACGGACACGGCACGCTTCTTCAAAGTGATGCAGGTCACGCCGGCGCCAGACAGCCAGACAATTCTGACGATCGCCCAGCCGAATGCACCGCTGCTGTTATCGCGTGACGTCGGTGATGGCTCCGTCTTGATGTTCACGACCTCGGCCGATCGAGCGTGGAACGAACTGGCGATCCACCCGCTGTACACCCTGTTGATCAAGCAGGCGATCACCAACATGACCAGCCGACCCAACGCCCGTCAGGTGATCGTCGGCGAGTCGGTCGAGTTGGCCGTTCGCGGACGGAAGGTGGGCGATCGCATCCAAGTGACCGATCCGCAGGGACTTGCCACCGATTTGAAGGTGACCCAGTCGGGAAAGCGCTCGGTGTGCGCGATCGAAACAGACCAGGTGGGCGTATACGAAGTCGCGGGCGACAAGGACGAGGCTCTGACGGTGGCGGTCAATGTTGATCCCGCCGAATCCAACGTGCGCGTGGTGGACGCCGCCGCGCTGGCCGACAAGCTGGAGCCGTTGGGAGTCCGTGTGGTGTTGCAAGCAGACGCGCTGGCCGACGCCATTGAGGAAGGTCGTCAAGGCCGTGAGTTAGCAAGTTTTCTGCTGGTGTGTGGCCTTGTCGTTTTCGTTTTGCAGGGTCTACTCGCCAAGTATTTTACCAGCCGCATGAGTCGTCCGGAAACCGACGTGGCCGCATCACTACAGATGAGCCGCGTGAGCGCGGCCCGCAGATCGTAACACAACTGGAGCGAGATGTTTGATGTTCAATACGCTGCTCAAATGGCTGCTGGAAATTGACCAGTCGCAGCAGATCGCCGGGCTCCCGGACGTCGAGTTAAGCGGCGGCTGGCTCCTGGCGGTGCCGCTTTTGGTCGCCGCCGTCGCGCTCGTGGTGTTCCTGTATCGATCGGAAACCAGGCTCTCTCGAGGGCGGCGGACCGTCATGGCCGCATGCCAAGGTCTGGCGCTTTTGACGCTGATTCTCATGCTCCTCGAACCGGTCGCCGGCATCCGACTGATCCAGCCTTACCGCCGCACCGTGCTGGTGCTCGTCGACTCATCTCGCAGCATGTTGATCGAGGATCAGCGGACCACGATAGAAGACGTCGGCGAGGCGGCCGGAGTGCTGGGAAAACTCTCGCCGGGACAGCAAGTTAACGCCGATACGGTCGATGCGGTGCGGCAAAGTATCGGGCCGGTGAGCCGCATCAATCTGGCGCGGGCCGCGCTGGGCGGTGCCCAAGTCGATGGTGCCCAGGCCGCTTGGCTCGACAAATTGAATGAACAGTACCAGGTCCGTTTCTTCAGCTTCGACGAGCGGCTCAAACCCGAGGGCGGAGCGGAAGACCCGACCGGCTGGCTCAAAAACCTCGAAGCGGACGGCGAAACTTCGCAAGTTGGCACGGCGATTGAAGAAGCGGTGGCGCGTTACGCGGGTCAGCCTATCGCCGGCGTGGTGGTGCTTGGCGATTTCGCCTGGGCCAACGGCCGCGATCCGGTCGAGGCGGCGCGAAATCTAAAGCAGCAGGGGATTCCCGTGTTTCCGGTGACAATCGGTTTGCCAAAGCCGCCCGACGTGCATCTGCGTCGCGTCGTCGCGCCGGAGGTCGTGTTCAAGGGAGATCGTGTGCCGCTACGGATTCAGATCGAGTCGCACGGCTTCGCGGGAGACACGGTCGAGCTTGTCTTGGACATTGATGGCGAACGGGTCACCAGACAGCAGGTTGAGCTGAAGGATGGTATTCAATTCGAAGAAATGATGTTCATTCCGCAGCGTGAATCGGGAACGGTAACATTAGATTTGAGCGTCACCGTGCTAGCCGGCGAGACCACGGAGAAAAACAACGCCGTATCGCACAAGGTCCAGATCATCGACGAGAAGATCAAGGTGTTGTACATCGAGGGCATGCCACGCTGGGAGTACCGTTATCTGCGCTGGGTATTGCTGCGCGATCCACGACTCGACGTTAAGTTTCTCATGACCCAGGGCGATCCCGCGCTCGCCAAGACGTCGCCACAACACCTGGGGCGTTTTCCGCAGGTCAAGAAGGACGCGTTCCGGTTCGATTTGATCATCCTGGGCGACGTTCCTGCTTCCTATTTCAATGCCACGCAAATGGAACTGATTGAGGATCTGGTCAAAATCCATGGCGGCTCGCTGCTCATGGTCGCCGGGCCCATGAAGATACCGGGCGGGGCCGGCAATTTGGCAACTTACCGCGACACCCGAATTGCCAACATCCTGCCGGTCAAATTGGGCAACGGGCAGTGGGAAACGGTAAACGCCGGTCCCGTGGTGACGCCGGCCGGACGTGAAAGCTCCGTGACGACCCTATCGCTTTCGCCGGAGACGAATCAGCGGATCTGGTCCCACGTGCGGCCCATGTATCTGCCGGTCCTGGAAGGCGCCAAGCCAGGCGCTACGGTGCTGCTGACCAAGCCGAAGGACGTGGAAGAGATGCGCGATTATCCGCTGATCGCCTGGCATCGATACGGCACCGGCAAGAGCATGTTTGTCGCCACCGAAGACCTATGGCGAATGCGGCTGGAAGTCGGCGACAAGTATCATGCGCGATTCTGGGGACAGGCCATCCAATTTCTTACCCTCTCGCGGCTGTTGGGCAAGAACAAGCAAGTTACGCTGGAAACCGATCGTCGCACTTACAGCGCCGGCGAGCAAGTCCGGGTTTTTGCCAACGTGCTGACGCAGTCGTTCGAGCCGGTGGAGCAACCTTCTTACACCGTGATACTGGATCGCAAGGACACGGCCGACGCGGCGGCCGAAATGGAATTGAGCCCCGTGCCGGGTTCGCCCGGGCTTTACTCCGGTGTGTATTTGGCCAGCGAGGACGGAGATTACCTGTTGAAAACGAAAGATCAGGATCTCGAGGTTTCCAATCAGGTCGATTTTACGGTCGCCACGATCCCCTTGGAAGATCGAGAGACCGCGATGCAGGCCGACGTCGCGCGGCAGATTGCCGAACAGTCGGGTGGCAAGCGTCTGGGGCTGCTGGAACTGGAAAACCTGGCTGCGGAATTGGGCGATCAAGAGCCGCTGTCGAAAGAGGTGCGGCTGCAGATCGATCTTTGGGACAAACCCGTTCTGTTCGTTCTGCTGGTGTTGTTCGCAGGAACGGAATGGTATCTGCGACGTAGAGATAATCTGGTTTAATGTCGTTGTTCGCTCCGCGAACGAAATGTTTCAACAACTTTGCGTTCCGTTCGCGGAGCGAACAACGACTATACTTCAATGCAGGAACGACCCGTGGTAGACAGCAAGACAATTTCGATTGAAGACAAGCTGCCGCAAGCCTGGCGGCAGCAGCGACGGTATTATCATCTGCGCGGAGCGTCGCGGTTTCTGATCTGGCTGGTCGTCATGATCGTGCTGGACTTCTTGATCGATTGGGGAATCCTGTTTCAAATCCGGCTGACGACCAACCTCGGCTTGCTGTTGTTGGGCATCAACGTGGTGGTTTTGGGCTGGGTTTTGTGGCACGAATGGCTGCGGAACCTCAAGCCGTACGATCCACTGTTGGTCGCGCTCGAAGTCGAGGCCAAGCATCCGGAATTGTCCTCGCTGCTCGTGTCGTACACCCAGCTCACAGGCCCCGACGAAACCCAGCCCGATGTCTCGGCCGAATTGATCGAGGCGATGCGGCATGAAGCGGTCGTGCAGACCCACAAGCTCGACTTTCGCGAGATCGTCGACTTCGGCCAACTGCGGAGTTTGTTGCTTGTGGCGGGCCTCGTTCTGGCATTTTTCTCCGCGGCGAGTTTCTTCAATCAGGAGCATCTGCGAACGCTCGTGCAACGTCTGGCGGGTATCGACGTGACCTATCCCACCAGGACGCAAATCATCGACGTCAGCGGAGATCTGACGGTTCGCCTGGGTGACCCGGAGCCAACGGTGATTGTGGCGCGGGCCTCCGGGGTGATCCCCGACGGCGGCCGGATCTTTACCAGGCCGGCCGATGGCGAGGGGAAGTGGACGACCCTGCCGCTGAAAAAGAACGACCATCAACCCGCCTTTGGGCGCGAGTTCAAGGAGATCGTCAAGGACTTGGTTTATTATGTGCGGATCGGCGACGCCCAGAGCGAAGAATATCGCATCCACGTCGTGCCGGCCCCGCGGATCGTCGCCACAAAAGTCGATTTGAGCTATCCGTCCTATCTGGAAAAAGCGGCCGGCCAAGTCGACCAGTTAAACCTCGAAGTGCCCGACGGCACAACCATCCACTGGCACCTGACGTGCGATACGGCCATCAAACGTCTGCTGGTCAAGACGGACCGCCCGATAGCGAACGAGGCGGCCGATCCGGATAAGACTCAGGAGACGGGTGAGCCGAAAGAGGTAAAATACGAGACGATTGAGGCGAAAATTGACGCCACCGGCAAGAACGTCACATTTACCTTGTTGGCCGACAGGGGATTCAAGTACACTTTTCGTTGGACGGAGCAAGCCAGCGGTAAAGACTTCGAATACAACGACGTGCAGCATAGCGTGCGGGTCATTGCCGACACGGTTCCCGAGGTGCAGTTGATCCATCCGGCGTCCGGTCCCGTGGCCACCGTAAACAAGACCGTCACGTTGGAAGCTCGTGCCAACGACGATCATGGTCTAGGGAAGGCTTGGCTGGTTTACTCGCTGGATGGTAGCGTGGAGACACGAGTGCCCATCCACGACTTCAAGGGGGTCCGTAGCGACACGTTCAGCTACCATTGGGAACTCAAGAAAAGCATAAAAGACCTCCAGCCCAACGTGCAGATTATGTACGCGGTCGAAGTCGTCGATCGCAACCCGGCCGCACAGAGGCATATCCGCCGCTCGGCGACCCGGCAGTTTACGGTGGTCGAGGATGCCCGGTACGATCAATGGGCTCGCGGGCAGCTTGTGGCGCAGTTTGATGAAGTCACGCGCGTCAAGGAAAGCGAAAAACTCTCGTCGAGGCAAGTCAAACAACTCAAAGAGCAGGAGACGGTAACACCATGATGTGTCCTCGAAGAATAGTCGCTGTTCGCTCCGCGAACGTGGCGTCTCCCGTATCGTTCGCGGAGCGAACAACGACTTCCGTATCGTTCGCGGAGCGAACAACGACGTTGCTGCTTGCCGTCACCATCTGTCTGGGGCTGCTGCCGCAGGTCGCCCGAGCGCAAGCTGACGACGATATCTTGCAGACCGGTCGCCGGCTGTTGGCGGAAGAGCGTCGGCAGCTGAACGCGCAGCGCCGCATCAAAACGGTCGTGCGCCACATCGACTGGCTGCTGGCCGACCTGGCTTCCAATCAAAGGACGGCAGAGGCGGGTGGAGAGAAGATTGCCAGCGTGAACCAAATTCTGAAATCGTTGGGCAACACCAACGTGCCGAAGGCCGCGGGATTGCTGAGAACCGCGCGGGCGGACGTCGATCGGGCGCTGCCGCACATCAACGGCGCTGATCAGGAAATCGAATTGATCATCAAACAGCTCGACAAGGCCCTGGACGGCGCCAGCGCGGCGTTGGCCGATGACATGCTCTTGAAGGAGCTGCGCGAAGTAATTAAGGACGAAGAACTCCGTAAGCGACAAACGTCGACCTGGGGAAAGAAGGTGATTATCGCACCCGCAACAGCCAAGGTAGATCAAGGTCGCCTGGGAAGGGCACAGCAGTCGGTCATCAGTCGGTATCGGGAGTTCTTTTACTTGCTGGCCGAGACTCGACAGCAGGCCGATGGCGAAGCCAAGAAACGCTTTGCCGCCGCTGAGCAACGATTGCACCAAGGCAAGCCCGAGAACTTGCTGGCCAAGGCGATCGAGAACATCGCCCTGACCAACGCAATCGCCGCAGTCGCAAATCAAGAGCAAGCGCTCGTGGTTCTGCGAGCAGCCGAGAAAATCCTGGCGGCCGAAGAAGATGGGCTCTCCGATTTGCTCAAGGAACTCGAACAGATCCTCGCCGAACAGAAAAAACTCAAGAAAGACGTGGAAGCATCGAACCGGCAGCAATTCGTAACGGCCCAGTCACAGTTCGAGGCGAAACAGTTGGAAATCGGCAACGACGTCGACGCCTGGGTGGGCATCGAACAATTGGCAGGCGAAGCACTCGAAGCCCCGCTGCGCGACGCCAAGCAGGCCATCGCAAAGGCGCGAGGTTTTCTAGCGGCCGGAGCCCAGCCCAAGGCGGTCGAAGCACAGATCGAGGCGATTGCGGCCTTGGAGCGGGCTCTGGCGATCGTCTTGGCCGCGTTGGAGGCGATCGAAGAGGAACAAATGGCCGAAGAAGAGCAGCAGGGCGAAGAGCAGCAGTTCGGACAGGAAGCCGCGGGAGACGACGGCGCCGATGGATTTGGGGATGACGCCTTCGGGGCTGATGGATTCGGGGCCGATGCCTTCGGGGCCGATGGATTCGGGGCGGATGGATTTGGAGCCGACGGATTCGGAGCAGATGGAGCTGGAGCGGCAGGAGCCGAGGGTGCTGGAGTCGGCGAAGGAGCAGGAGCAGGGGCGGGAGTGGGCGCCGGTGCGGGAGCAGGACAGGGTCAAGGCCAAGGAACGGGCAGCGGAAAGGGTAGCGGACCCGGCCAGCCGACTCCGTTCCGGGGCGATCCCAAGGATCTGGAAGAGAGTTTCGCCGCCGGCACGTCCTCGACGGTTGCTCGCGGTGAGCAGGTGCTCCGCAAGGGGCGCGCCCGCGACGTTTTATCGAGGCGCCGCCGATCGGCCGCCATTCAGAAATACGTTCAACAATTGCCGCCTGAGTTTCGACGTCAGGTGGCCGACTACTTTGAGGCACTGGCCGAATGACTTCTCGCATGCCATCAACCCAAATCGGGTGCCCGTCTAATTGTGGTTCTTGCACCCAGCAGCGATTCGGTCGCAGCCGCTGCTGGGCGGCGATCGGTCTTCTCGTGGTCGTCGCTCTGTGCGTCGGCTCGCGACCGGTCGGCGCCCAGGAAAAGGAAGCTCCGCCGAAAGAAGCTCAGTCAAAAGAAACTCAGCCGGCAGGCACTCAGCGCGTGGCGGTCGCCCGCCTGACGCCGGAGGTCCGCACGGCGATCAGCGGCGGCCTGGCCTATCTGGCCAAGACGCAAAACGAAGATGGAAGCTGGGGCGGCAAGACCAACCCCGTTGCCGAGACGTCGCTCTCGTTGATGGCCTTCATGCTCAAGGGTTACGTGCCGGGCCGCGGCAGCTATGGCCGCAAGATGGACGCCGGCATCGTCTACTTGATTAACAGGGGACAGACTCAGCGAGGCTTCCTGGGCTCGCCGCAGAATCACGCCGGCATGTACGAGCACGGCCTGGCGATCCTGGCGCTGT
Source organism: Planctomycetota bacterium (assembly GCA_022564995.1). Taxonomy (GTDB): domain Bacteria; phylum Planctomycetota; class Planctomycetia; order Pirellulales; family JADFKK01; genus JADFKK01. Next base: position 13,430 of record JADFKK010000185.1, read on the forward strand.
CCGAAGCCTGGGGCCAGAGCAAGAACCCGCGCCTCAGAAACACCTTGCGACGTGCCGTCGACATCACTTTGCGAGCGCAGAACCCAGCAGGCGGCTGGCGCTACAACCCCGAGCCTCGCGACGCCGATTTGTCGATGACCGTCATGCAGCTCGTCGCCCTGAACTCGGCCAAGGAAGCGGGCATCTCGGTGCCGCAAAAGACGATGGACCAGGCGACGAAATACGTTCTGGACTGTCAGGATCAGACGAGCGGTGGATTCAAATACATGCCTCGCAGCGGCGAGCCGGGATTCGCCAGAACTGCGGCCGGCGTGATGTCGCTGATCATGTGCGGCCACCGCAACCACAAGGCCACCCAGCGCGGCTTGGCTTTTCTGAAGGCCTATCCCGATCAGAAGTTTGACAAGAACTATCCACGTTTCCACTACTCGCACTATTACGCCATCCAAGGGATGTACCAGTCCGGAGAAGCGAATTTTCAGGCCTGGTATCCGAAGATCGCCGCCACGATTCTCGCCAAGCAGGCAAAAGACGGTAGCTGGCGGGGCGCGCACGGGCAAGCTTATGGAACTTCGCTGTCGATTCTGATTCTCGGTGTGCCGTACCGGTATCTGCCGATTTATCAACGCTAGTAGCCGTTGTTCGCTCCGCGAAAGTGGCGTCTTCGTTTCGTTAGCGGAGCGAATGACGACTTTTCTATGTCGATAGTCTACCCTGGGCTCCGCGCCCAACAAAACGGCAATGGTTTGACTGACTCGGATATGCTAGAATACCGTTATTGCCGACGTAGTTAACTATCAGAGGGAGGCGAGAGTGGGCACGACAGTCGGATTCGTGAGCGAGAAAGGCGGCGTTGGTAAGACAACGATTTGCTACCACATCGCAGTGGCGTTAGCACGCTATCATGATAAGAGCGTGCTCGTCGTCGATGGGGACTATCAGCGTGGCGGCATCACGGGGCGATTCGTTCCGGAACTAATCGAGCAATTCAGAACACGTCGGATCGAGGAAACAACCCTGTACGATAAGTTCCTTCAATTGTACAGTGCGACTGATCTTACTCCTGATGTAGACATCAGAATCACCAATGAATCTGGAATTGCGCTCCTTCCGGCTGATCCTCGTCTTTCGCAAGTCACGGTTGATAAGATTCCGACCACGAACAATATCCGTGAAAACACACGGAGTCTTTGGCGGCATCTTTCCGTTCTCGACGTAGTGCTCGAACAGATTCGTGACGAATATGACTACGTCCTCGTTGATTCGCATCCAGACATCAACGACCTCCTGCATGCGATCATCTATTCGTGCGGCTATTGTGTTTCCCCAGTGAAGCTGGACTTGCAGTCAACTGTTGGTGTCGCGTCAGCGATCGAGGCAATCAACGACGTCAACAGCGACATGGAGATGGTCAGAAACGCGTTGGATGAAGAGATCGTGTATGCGGACACGCAATACGCTGGCGCGATCGCAACTCAGGCACGCGAGTACGGTCCGGGAACGCTAAAGCGGACGGAACGAACGGAGTATAGGCGGGTAAGTCGCACTGGTCCGATTCTTGAGACCTTCGTCACAGAGGGTGACGGATTGCGACAGGCCGCATTGGACCGGTGCCCAGTATTTGACGTGCGTGGGCAGAATGCGGAGAAGCAATCGGAACAATTGCGTCAATTGACAGAGGAGTTTGTGAGGCGATGTCCAACATAGATCACATAGTAGATATGCCGCTCCTGGTCCGCTGGCTTGGCGTTCAAGGCGCGAAAGCGGGACTCAAGAACAGTCGGAAGTGTACCGTCGAGGTCTTGTCGGAAATGGCTGGACGACAAGGGATTGTTCTTGGAAAAAAGGCAACTCGGAAGGAGTTGATCGATGAGATTGTCCGAGTCGCCAGCGCGCGAATCGACAAGTCACTCGATGACCTTTTTGCAATGGATCAAGCTGACCTTGAGCGTTATTTTCAGGAGGTGGGTGCGGAGCCGGAGGAGCTACTTGAGATAGTGAAAAAACTGGATCTGGATCCTGGACGTGAGGGACTCCGAAACTTGGTGCGATTTGTTGCGCGAGAAATCAGCGAAACAGGAAGATTCATGCGCATCGCGTCAAAAACGCCGGCCGGACAACACACTGGTCACTGAGAGATGCAAATCGACCAAACACTTTTCAACAATACTCTGATGGCCAAAAACCGTGCCTAGCCAGACTCCGGGCAAGGCCCATGCCGACTGAGAATAGGTTGTTCATGAAAAAATTTGCGGAGCATCTCGTAGCCGAAGTCGCCAAACTTTGGCCCGGCAGCGCGAGCGTCATTATCATCAGCTTGGCCTGCGCGACAGAGCTGCTCGCGCAATCGAATTCGTTACCACCCCGTCGACCGGCCGCGGGGCACATGCTACAGCAACTCCGCGAGACGGATTGGATTCTCCGCTCCGCTGCCCTGGATTATCTGGCGAGGCACCGAGTTAGCGCAGCACGCAAGCCGATTCGCGAAATCCTCGCCGACCGAGCCGCCGAGCCCTGGCTGCGCGGGCGGGCGCTCGTGGCGATCGCGCGCATCGAAGGATCTGCCGCGCGCGACGACGTCTTACGATTTGCCAAGCACGCGGAACCCAAGCTGCGCGGCGCCGCCGCCGAGGCACTGGGGCACTTGGACGGCAAGGATACCGAGCAAGTTCTCAACAATCTGCTCAAAGACCGTGCCATCGAAGTCCGCTATCGAGCGCTCGCGTCGCTTGCCAAACACCAGAAGGCCAAGGCATGGCCCCTCGTCGATCCAATGACCAAGACATTGGATGCAAGCGTTTATTCGTGGGGCATCAGGGCCTTGGCGCTGGTGGGCAATGAAGCTTCGCTGGCAAGACTGACGACTCTGGCTCAGCAAGACGCCACTCTGGCCAGGACGCTGCGAGGTATCCAGGGCGTGCCCAATCCCAAGCTGATTGGATTGCTGCTTACGATCCTCACCAGCTTTGACCCGGACGATGCGCGATTCGCAACGGGCCTATCGGTTTTGCAGCACTTCAAGTCGGCCGACATGCTCGCCGCCTTGAAGTCCAAACTCGAAACAGGCGACGCCGGCATGATTCGCACCGTGGCCTTAATCACCACGCTGCTGATGCCGGCCCCTGAACTGGGCGAGCCGCTACGGCAGGCAGTGTCCGGTGTCGACGACGCCGAAACGATCAAAACCGTGCTTGTGGCGCTGGGGCCCGCTGCCATGAAGCCCGAGCGGCATCGCGACCTGTTCGTGAAATTCCTCGGCCATGCCGACGTCGACATTCGCTCGCTGGCGATTCGCTGCCTGGCACATTGCCGCAACATCAACTTGTACGAACAGCTTCGCCCGTGCGTGGCAGATGAGTCTCCTCTGGTGATTCAGGCAGCCCTCGGCGCGCTGCGCCGCGCGCCGGTCGCAAACGCGCCGCGCGGTCAGTTGGTCGCCTATTTGAAATCGCCGCTGACGAGCGACGACGTAGACGTGCGCTCCATGGCCCACGACTTATTGGCCCATGCGGGCACGGCTGCCGACTTCAAGCCGGCCATGGCCCTGCTGGGAGATCGCCTACAAAGCACGGACGACTTCGTTCGCAGCGAGGCGGCCGCCGCGCTCGGCAGCTTTGCTCCCGCCGATCAAATCGAATCGGTCGTTCGCGCCCAAGGCTACTTGGCCCGTTGGATGATCGTGGGGACGTTCTTAAACGACAAGGACCATGCCGGCTTCGCGCAAGTCTATCCGCCCGAGAAAAAGATCGACTTCAAAGCAAAGTACATCGCAAAATATGTTTGGGTGCTCCGTGGCCGCGGCAATAAGAAAGAGGGGGAAATCGAACGCGAGATCGGTTGGGGCAAGGCCTCGGTGGATCAGACCAACGGCAAGCTAATGATTTCAGCGTTAGTTCC
>JADFKK010000440.1 GCA_022564995.1 Planctomycetota bacterium
ATTATCCCAAATGAGGGCAGTTGTGGGAAGACTCACTTAAACCGCGTGCCCCGCAATTGAAAACGGTAATTCCCCCTACTCGTTTTGCATTCAGGAGAAACGCTCCGCCGCCACCCGGGCTTGTTCCGGTGGAGCGCACGTTTTTGCACTAGCACGGCGATCACGTTGTCTCGGCGCACCGACGCCCGAGGCGTCGGTGCGCCGAGAAAAAAAATAGGGGAGGTCAGCAGCGACGGTAGTGCAGAAACCCTGCTTCCACCGGGGCAAGCCCGGGTGGGGAGCCACCTTCGTAGGAACTCGGGATCGAGGGATTTACGTCACCACGCCGCCACAAACCCGGATCGATTGCCCGTTGATGGCTCTTGCTTCGTCGCTGGCGAGGAACACGACAGCGGCGGCGATTTCTTCGGGCTCCAAGCGACGACCCAGCGGCGAGGCGGCCTGTTCGAGCTCTTTGAACGTCGTGCCGAGCCGCTCGGCGTCGTACTCCAGACGCAGGTCGTTCATCTTTGAACGGGTGACGCCGGGGCAGATGGCGTTGGCGGTGATGCCGTGCTGGGCGACTTCCTTGGCGGTGGCTTTGGTCAGGCCGGCGATGGCGTGCTTGCTGGCGGTGTAGGCGGCGCCGTGCATCGAGGCGATGAAGGCGTTGATCGAGGCGATGTTGATGATCCGGCCCCAACTCCGCTCGATCATCGCCGGCAGCACCCGCTTGGTCAGCAAATACGGAGCGGTGACGTTGATTGCCATGGTCAAATCCCAGAAATCGTCGTCGAAATCCACGAGCGGTTTCGGACTCTGGCTGCTGCCCACGCCGGCGTTGTTGACCAGAATGTCGATCGGCCCCCACTGCTCGTTGACGCGATCGACCAGCCGGGCCGCTGAGGGTCGATCGAGCAGATCGGCCACGATCGGCAGCGCCTCGCCCCCGCCGGCGCGAATCTCCGCCGCCACGTCGTCTAATTGATCCAGCGTGCGAGCGGCAACGGCGACGCGGTGTCCCGCCTTGGCAAGTCCCAAAGCGATGGCTCGGCCGATTCCCCGACCGGCTCCGGTGACTAAGCTGACTCGGATTGGCATGGTTGGGGCTCCTATTGGTTTCGTGGCACCGGCGTCTCGCCGGTGATCCACAGGCGGGACGCCTGTGCCACAAAGTCTGCCATCGTAGAGCACGGCCCGGGGTGCTGTACAGGTGCGGGGCGACGGGTGTTAATGTTGGAGGTAAGCTCGCGGTTTGGATGACGGGATGGCCTTACGAACACAAAGGGGCAGATTTCATGAACGCACTTATTACTGGAGCCACCGGGCTGATTGGGCGGCGGTTGGTCGAGCGGCTGGAGCGGCCGGTCGTGCTGAGCCGTAATACCGAGCGGGCGAAAGCATCGCTCGGCGAGGCCGTTGGCTCGGTGTTCGCCTGGAATCCGTCGGCCGAGCCGGCACCGGCCGAGGCCTTTGAGGGCGTCGACGTCGTGTTTAATCTGGCCGGCGAATCGGTTGGTGAGGGCCGCTGGACGAAGGCCAAGAAACAACGCATCCTCGACAGCCGAGTCGATGGCACGCGGCATCTGGTCGAAACCATCGGCGGGCTCGATCGGCCGCCGCGCGTGCTGGTGTCCGCCTCGGCGATCGGATTTTACGGACCGTGCGGCGACGAGGTGCTCGACGAATCGGCCCCCGCCGGCGATGATTTTCTCGCCCAAGTCTGTCAGGCCTGGGAAGCCGAAGCGGCCAAGGCTCGCGATGCCGGCCTGCGCGTCGTCTGCACGCGCATCGGCGTCGTGCTGGCCACCGACGGCGGAGCGCTGGCGAAAATGCTCACGCCGTTCAAGCTCGGGCTCGGCGGGCGGCTGAGCCACGGCCGGCAAATCATGCCCTGGGTTCACGTCGACGACGTGGTTAGTCTGTTGATTCACGCCGCCGAAACGGAGGCCATCGACGGCCCCATGAATACGACGGCACCCGTGCCGGTCTCCAATCGCGAGTTCACCCGAACGCTTGCCCGCGTATTGCGTCGCCCGGCAATTTTTCCGATGCCCGCCTTCGTCTTGAAGCTGCTCCTCGGCGAGTTCGCCGAAGCCGTGTTGGCCTCGCAGCGCGTGATGCCCAAGCGGGCGCAGGAGACGGGCTTTAAGTTTCAGTATCCGGAGTTAGAAGATGCGCTGCAGGCGCTGCAAAAGTAACTCGAAGCGTACGTTTTGAAGCCCCCGGTTCGTACAGATCGCGGTAAGAACCGGGGGCTAGCGCCCCGCGGCTGATTGACAGTCTGTTTTTCTCGCCATCGATGCAACGCGAAAACGCGAAACGAGTTAGAGACAATGTGGCGGCGTTCATGAATAATCCGGGCTAAAAGTCCTTCGGCAAATCAGCGCGATAAAATCAGCATGCACCATAAGCCAACACGACACCAAGTTTTCAACAGCGGCTCAGCGACGCTCGAAACGGCGCCAGATCAATCTGGGGCTGCTCGCCGCGAATGAGCTGGCTCATCACCACGGCGGTGGCGGCCGAGAGCTGCAAGCCGGCGCGGAAGTGGCCGGTGGCGACGAAAGCGTTTTCAAGATTCGGGAGCTGGCCCAGAATCGGCAGGCGGTTGGGAGTTGCCGGGCGCAGGCCGGCCCAGGTGCGCTCGACTTCGGCATCGGCCAATCCCGGAGCCAGCTCCAGGGCAAAGCGGAGCAGCGAGGAAATGCCCTCGGAAGTGGTGCGGCGATCGAATCCGACGTCGTCTTCGGTCGAACCGATCAGCACGCGCCCGTCGGGGCGCGGGACGAGATAACGCGGCCCCTGGTTGATGATTCGCGTGAGACGACCGGGTTGGCTTTGGAGCAGGACAATCTGGCCGCGGACGGGCTTAACCGCCAGCGGCGTTTGTAGATGTTCCAACAGCGCGCGGCTCCAGCATCCGGCCGTTAGGCAATACCGCTCGGCTTGAAATACTCCGGCGTTGGTTCGCGCCGCGGTGATCCGCCCGTCACTGACGTCGAATCGATGTACGCTGGTGCCGGTGTTAAGCCGCACGCCACGGCGGACGCAGGCCGCGAGCAGCGCCTTGAGGTGGCGAGGGTTGCGGATTTGGGCCTCTTCCGGCAAATGACAGGCGGCCAGCATCTTGCCGTCGTCTGCCAAGGCCGGTTCCAAGTCAGCGAGTTGCGAGGCCGAAAGCTCATCGACTTCAATCGCCCGCCGTCGCGCGTCGGTCACCAATTCCGCGAGCGTAGCAGCCTCCGCCGGGCCGCGGGCCACATAGATGCCGCCGCAGCGGCGATAGCCCGTGTCGATGCCGGTTTCCTCACGAAGCTGCTTGGCCCACTGCGGATGCAGCCGGCAGCTCAGGGCGGTGAGCTGGTCGATGGGACGGTCGTTGCCTTGTTTTCCACCCGGCGGCAGAATTCCCGCCCCAGCCCACGATGCCTCGCGTCCCATCTGGCCACGTTCGACGAGGCGCACCGTCAGTCCCCGGCCGGACAACTCGTAGGCCAAGCTCAGCCCGATCACTCCGCCCCCGATAATCAAGCAATCGTCCATGAGATACACGCAATCACTGAGGCGAACTGTTGCAAAACCAAGAATCCAGCCGTCATTATATCTCTGCCGGCCGGATAGAACGAGGGGCCAATCACTCTTGAAACGCCCGATCGGACCGGGGGGTATAAGTGGATAGCTGACCATTAGCAGAATCGCATTCTTGTTTTCGGTCGGCGTTGGTATTACATTGCAGTCACGTTCATTCGGACAGAACCCTCCCTCTCAAATCAGGAGTCGAACCATGCGCCAGATTATCGTTTCGTCCGTTGTGTTGTTGCTCGCGA
>JADFKK010000186.1 GCA_022564995.1 Planctomycetota bacterium
GTGACAGGCGTCAACGATGCGCCCGTCGCTTCGGATGAATCATATTTTGTGGGACTCGGCGACACGCTTGTTGTAAATTCGACCAGCGGCGTTCTCAGCAACGATGCGGACATAGACGGCGACGTGCTGAACGCAACGATCGTCTCGGATCCCGTGCATGGCGAAGTTATTTTGAATTTGAACGGCTCTTTTAGCTACGTTCCCGTAGCGGGCTTCAACGGTCGCGACGAGTTTTCTTACGAAGTGCAGGATGCGGGAGGTTCGACTGACATCGCCATCGCTACTGTTCAGGTAGGCAATCTGGCCCATCCCGTTACTACGATGGCTGACAGCGGACCCGGATCTCTCCGTCAAGCGCTGGTCGATGCGTTTGACGGGGACACGATTGATCTGGCCGGCGTCGCGGGGCAGATTACCCTTACGACCGGGCAGCTTACGATTGACAACGACCTGCGAATCGTCGGTCCTGGTGCCTCCACGCTAACGATCAGTGGAAACGGTGCGAGCCGCGTGCTGATGATCGCGGCGGGAAGGACGGTTGTGATCGACTCGCTGACGATCGCGGATGGCTTCCTGGACAACACGGAACTTGGCGGTGCGGGCATCCTTTCCAATCAGGCAACGCTGACGCTTCGCCGATCGGTCGTCGAGGATAATCGCCTGAATGTTCGTGCTCACGATCGGGGCGGCGCCGGCATTCAGAACATCGGTGGCCGACTCGACGTGATGGAAAGTAGCATCATCAACAACATTCTGAGTTCACTTACCAGGAACTTTGTGGGCGGGGGCGGAATAAGAACCAGCGGCAAGCTCGTTGTCACAAATTCGACGATTTCGGGAAACGAGGTTAGGCGGCTCGACGGAGAGAACGGCCCGCGAGATTCTGGCGGAGGTGGTGGCATCTATCTCAACAACGCGCCGTCAGCTGAGATCATTAGCTCGACCATCACCATGAACCGCGTGGAATTGGCCGGCGGTACTGCCTGGAACCAAGGCGGCGGCGGAATCGGATCGCGAACACGAACAAGCGGTCACGTGCGAATCGCAAACTCGATCATTGTCGGAAATTTCTCAAATCAGGAATTCCCAGAAATCTCGGGCAGGGTCAATTCGCTCGGACACGTCCTCTATGGGCCTTCTGTACAGTTCAATTCCGTTGGCCCTCGTGAGACTGACACCTTCCTTCGCGACGCATTGTTGGCACCGCTCGCGCATCATGGTGGTCCATTGCCGATCCATCATCCGCTACGCGGAAGTCCGGCTATTGACGGCGGCGTGGTTAGCGGTGGTCTAGATTCCGATCAGCGCGGAACGTCCCGCACTTTTGATGGAACGGGCGACGGGGTTGCTCGCGCTGACATAGGGGCGGTCGAGTTCACGGTTGTAGCGCGCGACGATGAGTACTTTGTGGACGAAGACCAAGTGCTAGTTGTGCCCGCTCAGGACGGTCTACTGTTCAATGACGAAGCGGACGGCAGACAACTGACGGCATCCTTGCTTCAACAAGCAGGTAATGGAACGGTCGTTCTCAATCCTGACGGTTCCTTTGTCTATACGCCCGCCGCCGACTTTTTTGGCGTCGACAAATTCATCTATCGAACCAATCTCTCGCCGGAATTTGAGGAGCCTGCTACGGTTTCGATCAGCGTGATTCCCAAAGCGGAGCCTCCCGTCGCCGTGGACGATCAATTTATCTTCCCGGCCGGTGTTTCCTCGACGGTCAATGTAGCCAACGGTCTCTTGGTCAACGACTCGGATGGAGATGGAAACGAACTGCGCGCCGTGCTCGTGGATGGACCCTCGGGCGGCCAACTTACACTCAATAACGACGGCTCGTTCGAGTTCGTCCCCAACGCGGGCTTCTCGGGTTCAGATTCATTTACCTACCAGGCGGACGAACTGGCGTTTGATGGGTTCTTTTTTACGAGCGTCACCAACGATTTGTTGGACTTGGAAATTGACGCTGTCCGCGGCGTCTTCTACGCCATCGTCGAGTGGGAGCGCCAATGTGACGATGGTTTGATCTGCCGCTCGTCTTGGATCGGTCGCAGATCCCTTGAGCGTATCAGTGGATCTTCTTTTGATACAATTTATCGAAGCAGATTCGAGGAAGATACTATACTCGGGATTGCGGTGCATCCGGTCACCGGTGATGTCTATTGGACCGATTACGACCGCGGCTCGATTCGACGCGGCAACTACGAAGGTTTTCAAATCGCCACAATTCTCGACGGATTGTCCGCCCCGAAAACGCTCGACATGGATTGGGAAGACGGTCTTCTTTACTGGTTTGAGGAAGGACCAAATGTGATTCGCCGCGCAACTCTCGACGGATCTGACGTCGAAACGGTGATTCAACTCACAGGCGAATTCTTCGATTTTGAGGTCGATGCGGATGCAGACAGGCTTTATTGGATCGAGTCCGGCGTTGTCCGCACGGCCACCACCAGTGGAGACGGCGCTCAATCTCTGTATACCGCGGAGGAAATCGGAGCTTGGCCCACCGTTTTGACCTTGAATTCATTGCAGGAAGAAATCTACGTCGGCGCGCGGCCTCTCGGCGGTAGTAACGGCGACGATTGGTCAATCGTGCGGTTGGATTATGATGGTGTTGCATCCCCTGTTGGCTTCATGAACAACCTGCGCGAGCAACAGGCTCTAGCGGTCGAGCCAACCATCGGCTTCTTGTACCATAAGAACAGTCGTTTTCGGCAGCTAGTGCGAAGAGGGATCGATGCGACTGGCGCCTCCAATACGGCAACCGTCACAATCGTCGTCGCGGCTCAAGATGCACCGACTGCCGTCGATGATTCGTTCGTCGCAACCGAGGACGAGACACTCACGATCGACGCTTCCGCAGGCGTCCTGGCTAATGACTTCGATGACGGTGATGATTCGCTCGTTGTTGTCGAGGTCCAAGCACCCGCCAACGGGCAACTGTCGCTGAACGCTAACGGCTCGTTCAACTACTTACCGAATGCGAATTTCTTTGGTGTCGACGTATTCCGGTATCATGTGTCCGATGGCACGACCAATTCAAATGTTGCGACAGTGTCCATTACCGTTTCCGGCACGGATGATTCACCCATCGCCATGGACGATCAGTACATCGTGCCGATTGGCGAACAACTCGTAGTCGAACGAATGACCGGCGTGCTTCAAAACGACCGCGATCTCGACGGCGATCCGCTCGTAGCGAGAATCGTCAGCGAGCCTGCCAACGGAGTAGTCACTCTCAATCTCGATGGTTCGTTCACGTATGTCGCGAATGATCGATTTGTAGGTATCGACCGCTTTAGCTACGTTGCTGCCGACGGCAATGGAGAAAGCGATCCCTCCACCGTGTTCGTGCAAGTTGGCGATTTGCTCGTCGACATCGCGATGGCCGTTGTCATTAACGCAACAGTCGGCGACGTTCGTGATGTACTTCCTGCGTCTGAAAGGCAGATCGCCGCCGGCGAATCCTATTTCGTCGAACTATGGATTCAGGACGTCGGTTTGCCCGGCGTTGGTCTTGCCGGCGGAAGCGTGGACCTGTCTTACGCGACCGCGCCCGCGGACGTGGTGGGGTTGTCGCATGGGCAGACGTTTAACTTGCTGCCTTCGGGAAGGGTGGATGATGCGGCGGGGTTGGTGGATGATTTTGGCGGGGGGAGTTTCTTGGCGAATGTTGGGGTGGCGCCGCAGTGGGCGCGGTTGGGGTATGTGGAGGTGTTGGCGACGGGGGCGGGGGAGGTTACGTTTTCGTTGGATCGCGGGGCGCTGGAGTTTAGCCGGTTTGGACAGGGGTTTGTCGATTGGGAGCGGGTCAATCTTTCCGACACGATTACGGTCCAGCAAATCGGCTCGACGGTGAGGATCGAGGCCGTGGTGGTCCGCTCACCGAGCGAGACAGATGCGGGTGGGGAGATTGAAGCGGTGCCGGCGAGTGCGGGGTTCTTGCATGAGTGGGAGGCGTTTTGGGTCGAGGTCTGGGGCAGCACGCCGGCGGGAAGCGACGCGGGGATTGCCGGGGCGACGTTTGATTTGGTTTATAACACCGACGTGGCTACCGCCGCGCGGATTGAATATGGACCGGCGTTTGGCGCGGGTCAGAGCGGGACGATTGACGACGCGGCGGGCATCGTTACCGACATCGGAGCGAGCGCGACCCGCGGCGACGTGGGCGACGATCGGCCGGTGCTCTTGGCGCGGATGTTGTTCGAGCCGACGGCCGGCGATCAGGCGGAAGTCGACGCGGCCGGGCATCGCGTCGGGCCGTATGATCTGGACATCCGCTTGACCAACGTCCGCACGGCCGCCACGACGACCGAAATCGGACCCGCGCCGCAGACCGAACTGTGGGCGGTGATCTACGACGTGGATGATTCCGACGCGGTGAATTTCGGCGATTTTTCATTCTTCGCGGCGGCGTTTGAACTGACCGTCGGCGATGCCGAGCCACCGCTCATCTGGTGGGCCGATTTCGACAAGAGCGGGCTCGTCGATTTTGGCGATTTTTCGTTCTTCACCGCCAATCTGCTGGCCGACAAGAACAGCGGCGCCGTGACCTTCCCCGACAATTATCCCGAGGCCTGGCGTCCCGCCGCACCCGCCCCCGGCCAAGCGCCCGAGGCAGCAGCGGCAGCGGCAGCGGCCGGCGACCTGGAAGTACAACTCGTGGCCCGCCTGTCACTCGGCCCCGACGACACGCTGGCGGCTTTGCCCGAATCGCTCAGCACGGTGAGCGACGCGCAGACCTACTTCGTCGAAGTTTGGATTCGCGACGACGCCGCAGGCGCGCCCGGCATCACCGGCGGCCGGGTTGATTTGCAATACACGACGGGCGCCGCCGACGTACTGACGGCGACGAACAGCGATCAGTACAACGTCTTCGTCAGCAGCTCCGTCGACGAGCCGGCCGGCCTGGTGCGCGGCCTGGGCGGCGGGACGTTCGACGCCGGCGTTGCTTCCGGCGACCAGTGGGCACGGCTCGGCTACGTGCAACTGACCGCCACAGGCGATGGCCCAATTCGCTTCACGCTTTCGCCCGGCGACCTCCAACTAAGCCGTTTCGGCGCGGGCAACATCCCCTGGGACGAAGTTTCGCTCGGCAGCCTGTCGCTCAATTCAACGCCCGCCGACTTAACCGGCAATGGGTTTGTCGATTTTCAGGATCTGACCATTCTGCTGGCCAACTGGAATCAAGATGTCTCGGCGGCGGAGGGGAATTTGGTCGACGCGGGCGGGACGCCGGTCAACTTTCAGGATCTCACCGTGCTGCTGGCCGCCTGGACCGGGCCGGGAGGGGCTGCTTCGCCGCAAGCGGCAACTGCCGCGGCTGTCGGTGGCGACTCTGTCGGCGATGGTGGTAATGTTGACTCATTGGTCGCCGTCGGAGACGCCTCCTACAGCTATGGGCCGGCGACGGGAGTCGCCTCCTACACGGCGCGGCGCGCCACGGCGAGAGCCCGCCCGGCAAGCGGAATCGACGGGAGGATCGGGCGATTGCAGGCGGCAGCGGTGGATCGGGTTTTGGCGGAAGAAGTGACACGGCGCGAAGTGATATTCGCGCGGCGAGGACGGCGCCGACCCTAGCCCTGGCCTCCCGAGATCGTGCTGTTTTTTTGGATGGCTGCGCGGCATGAGTCGATAAATTGGCCTCCCGTCATTTGGGGAATTTAGGCAAAGTCTTTTGTCGACTCATTTTGCCATCCCCATGCAGGAGGCCGCCATGTTTTTCCGTCAGAAGAGGTCCGGGAAGCGCGTGTATCTGCAGATCGTCGAGAATCGTTGGGAGCAGGGACGAAGCAAGCAACGGGTGATCGCCACGCTGGGGCGCTTGCAAAACGGCCCGAGTTTGATATTTTGGGTGGGTGGTTAAAGGGCGAGGCTCGTTTTGACGCCCTGTGTTGACACACCAAACTCGTTGTAAACCTTTTACGGAGTTTAAGTTATGTCGATGTACGTTGGAGAAGCGCTGGTTGGCGACGGCAATGAAATCGCTCATATCGACCTGCTGATCGGCAACAAGGACGGACCGGTGGGCACGGCGTTTGCCAATGCCCTGGCCCGGCAGAGCGCAGGTCACAACAATTTGCTGGCCGTGCTGACGCCGAATCTGGCCGTCAAGCCGGCGACCGTGATGGTCACCAAGGTGACGATCAAGGGCGCCAAGCAAGCCCTGCAGATGTTTGGCCCGGCACAGGCCGCCGTGGCCAAAGCGGTGGCCGATTCGGTCGGCGACGGGGTGATCCCCAAGGATCAGGCCGAGGATCTGGTCATCGTCTGCGGCGTCTTCATTCACTGGGAAGCGGACGACAGCAAGAAAATCTACGACTTCAACTATCAGGCCACCAAAGACGCTATCGCCAGCGCCATGGCCGGAAAGCCCTCGGCCGATGAGATGCTCGCCGGCAAGGAAGAAGCCGCGCATCCGTTCCGCGGATTCTAATTGCGCCGGTAGTAGACAAGATCAAGTGAAAACACGTCGCCCACCGTCCCGCCTGCGCGGGGTCGTGGGCGTTTTTTGTCGCGCCAGTGGCACGTTTCACTACGGGATCGCGCATAATAAGTTGAGCGGATTCGTGAAATTCGATGCCGATCAAGGTGTTTGGGGGCAGGGGACTAGGGGCTGGGGGCTGGGGAAACCTTCCCCTGCTTCCGGAAAACGATCTATCCTAACACTCCTTCTACCTTTGAACGTCGCCGGTGACTCAGCGCTGTAGTACTAACCATCATGTCGTACCTATTCAACGACACCATCGCCGCAATCGCCACGGCGCCGGGCGGCGCGGCGCGGGGAATTGTCCGGCTTAGTGGGCCGGACGTGCTGGACTACCTGAATCGCTGTTTTCAGCCGGAGGGTGTTTGCCATCTCGAAGAAGTTCGATACCCGCAAGTTGTGGCCGGCATCGTCAACTTGCGCGACGCGCGTGCCGAACTTCCCTGTCAACTCTATTACTGGCCGACAGAGCGCAGCTACACGCGCGCTCCGACGGCCGAACTGCACACTTTCGGCTCGCCGCCCTTGTTGGAAGAGTTGCTGCTCGAACTGTGCGCCGCCGGCGCCCGACTCGCGCGGCCCGGCGAGTTCACCCTGCGGGCGTATATGTCGGGGCGGATTGACTTGACGCAGGCCGAGGCGGTTTTGGGTGTGATCGACTCCCGCGAGCGAGACGATCTCGACATGGCCCTGCAACAACTGGCCGGCGGCTTGGCCGGGCCGCTCAATCGGCTTCGCAGCAATCTGTTGGACTTGCTTGCCGAGCTTGAGGCCGGGCTCGATTTCGCCGAGGAAGACATCGAATTCATCAGCCGCGACGAGTTGCATTCGCGGCTCCTTGAGGCCGGTCGCGTCGTTTCGAGTATCGCGCGGCAGATGACCTGGCGCGGCCAGACCAGCGGCGAGCCGACCGTCGCGCTGGTCGGCTGGCCGAATGTCGGCAAGAGCAGCCTGATGAACGCCCTCTGCGGTGACGAGGCGGCGATCGTCTCTCGCCATGCCGGCACCACCCGCGACTATCTGACCACCCGAATCGACGTGGGCGGTTTGGTCTGTCGGCTCATCGACACGGCCGGTGTCGATCATCAGGATCGTGAGTCGGACGAAGCCGCCGCCGCCCAGCAGATGCGCCGCGAGCAGCAAAGGCAGTGTGACGTGCAATTGTTGTGCATTGACACGACTCGGCCGCTCAATACCTGGGAACAGGGGCAACTCTCCTCTCCGCCGGACACACCACGGCTGATCGTGCTCACCAAGACCGACGCGGCGCAATCCGAAACCGACCTGCCGCGCGGCCTGGCAACCAGCAGCAAAACGCTCGACGGTCTCGATTTGCTGCGCCGTGCGATCGCCGAAACTCTTTCCGCCCGTCAGGCCGATTCGCAAGTGGTCGCCGGCACCGCGGTCCGCTGTCGCGAGAGTCTCATCGGCGCCGCCGAGAGCCTGACCCGCGGGGAACGGCTTGTCGGTGGCGGCATTGCAGGTGGCGGCGAAGAACTCGTCGCCGCCGAGCTGCGAATCGCCCTCCACGAACTGGGCAAAATCGTCGGCGCCGTCTATACTGACGATGTGCTGGACCGCATCTTCAGCCGCTTCTGTATCGGAAAGTAATACCTTCGCGTTAGGTTACCGGAGATATTCAAGAATAGAAGGCATACTGGGATCGATCGTTTCCCTAGAAGCAGGGGGCTGGAGGTTAGGGGAACTGGGGATTAGGGACTGGGGACTGGGGACTAGGAATGTGGGAATCCAGGTTTCTCCAGCCTCCAGCCTCCAGCCCCTAGCTCCTAGC
The DNA here is from genome assembly GCA_022564995.1 of Planctomycetota bacterium. Classification (GTDB taxonomy): domain Bacteria; phylum Planctomycetota; class Planctomycetia; order Pirellulales; family JADFKK01; genus JADFKK01. The sequence continues at coordinate 8,277 of JADFKK010000186.1, forward strand.
TCCCAGCCCCTAGTCCCCAGTTCCCAGTCCCCAAACGCCTTGCACGGCATCGGCTTTCACGACCTTGCGCCGTAGTAATTGGACGTTTCATGTCCGACATTCCCTCCCAGCTCATCGTCCTCGGCTCGGTCAACACCGATCTGGTGATCCACGGCTCGCGGCTCCCGCGCCCCGGAGAAACCGTCCTCGGTGGAGAGTTCTTTCAAGCCGCCGGCGGAAAAGGTGCGAATCAGGCGGTCGCCGCGGCCCGGGCCAGCCGCACGCCGGTGACGTTTATTGCCGCGGTGGGCGACGACGACTACGGCCGCGCGGCGCTGCGCCGCTTCCAAATCGAAAACCTCTGTTGCGATTTCATCCGCACCGTGCGGGGCAAACCGACGGGCGTGGCGCTGATTTTGGTTGACGGCCGCGGCGAAAACATGATCGGCGTTGCCTCCGGGGCCAACATGCGCCTGTCGGTGGCCGACGTCAACGCCGTGCCGGACGCCGTGCTGGCCAGCGCTCGCGTGCTGCTCACCTGTCTCGAATCGCCGCTGCCGGCGGTGACTCGAGCGCTACAGCGAGCGAAGGCCGCCGGCCTGACGACCGTTCTCAACCCGGCACCGGTCAGCCACGCGGCGGCGGTGATCGACTTGCTCAGTTCGGTCGACGTCGTAACGCCCAACGCCGTCGAAGCGTCGGCTCTTTCCGACGTCGAAGTGTTTGACGAGGCGAGCGCATTGTCGGCCGCCCGCGTAATTCAAAAGCGTGGCTGCCCGAGAGTCATCATCACACTGGGCTCGCGCGGCAGCCTGCTGGTCGAATCGAAACACTCCTTTATCCATGCCCGCCCGGTCACCCCCGTCGACAGCACGGGCGCCGGCGATGCTTTTTGTGGCACCTTGGCCGTTGCGTTAGCCGAAGGGCGCCCACTCGCCGACGCTGCCCGCTGGGCCACCATCGCTGCCTCGATCTGCGTCACCCGCCAAGGCGCCCAGCCATCGCTGCCGACGCGAGATGAGATTGATGCGTAGGGCAGTGCCCACCCTACCAGGAAAACAAGCCATGCCCAAAGTTTTGATGCCGATTGGCGATGCTACCGAAACGCTCGACACGTTTTATCCGTATTTCCGCTTGCCGGAGGATGGATTCGAGGTGGTGGTGGCCGGGCCCGAGGCGCGGCTTTATCACACGGTGCAGCACGAGATTCCGCCGGAGGGTGACATCGGCTGGGACATCACCCAGGAGCGGCCCAGCTATCACATCCGCGCCACGGTAGCTTTCGCCGACGTGCGGCCGGAAGAGTACGCCGGACTGTTCATCTCCGGCGGTCGGGCGCCCGAGTATCTGCGTTACAACGAAGACCTGCTGCGGATCACCCGACATTTCTTCGAGACCAACAAGCCGGTTTGTTCGGTCTGCCACGGCATAGAAATCCTCACCGCCGCCGGCTGCATCGAAGGCCGCCGCGCCACCACCGTTGCCAAATGTGCGCTCGACGTCCAGCAGGGCGGCGCCACTTACCTCGACGAGCCGGTGGTTATCGACGGCAACCTCGTCACCGGCCGCACCTGGCACGACAACACACCGTTGTTCAAAGCGTTCCTCAAGATGCTCCACGAGACGGCGATGTAGCTGGTGTGTAGGGGCCGATCGAATTATTGAACTGCACCCGCCACGCGCGGTTCACCCGGATGGCGCCGTTCGAGCCCGACCATAAAGCATTTGGTATCTTCACAACGATCGCCCCACATGGTTCATCCCCCCTCGCCAGTGCATCATGTCTGTTAGCGAGTCCACGCCAGCCATTTTCCGAACAGCGATTTTACAAACCGAGTGAGCCGCGTTCTATTGTACTGGTCACCGAGTCGTCGCGGCAGCTCGGTCAGCGAGAAGACGTTCTCAACGGTCAGATACTTGATGCGGACCAAGCCGGCGATGGGCGGGGCCGCGGCGCGCCGGTCGCGATCACGGCGCGCCGAAAATCGAGCTTCGCTTCATCGACGTCGAACTTCCTCGACTCGCACGACCTTCTTCGCATGGAAACGCTAGGGGGCAACTAAACGGATCGAGCTCTCTTCCATGCGACATTTCCCGGGCCGCAACGCACGGGCACCAGTGGCCGCTTGCTTTGTGGACCCGCAGCTTCACCTGCTTGCTGCTGGCCTTGCCCGTGGTGGGCCGTAGTGTAGCATTGCTCATGGCAACTGCTCCTTTGCTTTAGGGGTACAGCGGTTGTCTGGTGCCCGCTGGCGTCAACCCGGCGGGCACCATTTTTACTGCTACCGCCATAAACCAGTATGAAAACACGTACAACACCCCAGCACAGTTTTTATTTTGCCATAAGTGATTTTATAGTAAGCACTTAGCCCCCGTAGCTCAACTGGATAGAGCACCGGTCTTCTAATTCTCCCGGGGCGTTCTCCCAAATCACGGTTAATTGCTTCTTTAGCCTTGTTTTCTCGGGACTTTCTTCACTTTGTCTCGCTGCGGCAAAACGCCCAAAAAGTCCCAAAAGAACCGTTTGCAGGTGTCACTGACACCTGCGCAATCGGACGGCTTCCACCTGATTCGACGGTGTGATCCGGCCCTGGGTTTCAGCCGCACCAAGGTACGTCCCGGATCCTCCGGAGATGCTCGTAGGGAGCGATCCACCTCGGTCGGCTCAATCGCCGAACCACCCCCACGTTGATCAGGTCGTCCTTGATACCCACCGACCGACCTCAGCACCGTACAAACGTCTCCGCGAAGCCGTGGACACGGAGGTATCTGACTCGATGTTTGGTCCGGTTTCGTGATCAATCGCAGCATGAGATACTGGCCAATTTGTCCGGATCATTTTTATTGGGAGCAATAATAGTTGCCATCCGGTATCAGGAATGCAGGCCAGAGATATTCAAGCTCCTGACATCGGCCCTGGAGGCCCTCAGACGCCGCCTAGAGCCCGATCAGCACCTTCACCATCTCACATGCCTTGCCCGGCATCAACCATGAATTCACGTATGGCGCCCAGGGCTCGCTCGATGAATTGGCTCAATCAGGATCATAATCCGGTTTGGCAGCGGGATGAAGGCGGGTGCCATGGCGAAGATTGCTTCCACGCCGCAGTGCGCCCTCACCGAATCGGTCCTTGATGTCATCGCCCACCGCATCAAGCTGCTTTTCTTGCTGCCCATCGTCGAACAGCGATCGCTGAACAAACTGTGAGTGGTCGATTCCGCTGACGCCCATGCCCAATAATCGCACCGGCAGGTGCCGCTCGGAAAGCCGCGTGTTCAGCAGATTGGCCGCAGTCTCCCAGAGTGCTTGCGTTGAGTTGGTGGGCTCCGGGAGCGTCTTGGACCGCGTGATCGTCTGAAAGTCAGCGAACCGCACCTTGATCTGCACGACCTTGCCCCGCAGGGCGTGGCGCCGCAACCGGTAGCCCACCTGCTCGGTCAGTTCCAGCAGCCAGGACCGCAGCACCTCGCCGTCGTTGATGTCCTGCGCAAACGTGGTCTCGTGCGAGATGCTCTTGGCTTCTCGGTCTGGAACGACCGGGCGACTGTCGATGCCGTGGGCCAGATTCCAAAAGTGTTCGCCCGAGCTGCCGAAGTGCTGACGCAGCGTCTCGACGGGGAGTTGCCGAAGGTCGGCAATGGTCTGAACGCCCAGCCGGCTGAAGGTCTCTCCGGTAACGCGGCCGACGCCCCAGATTCGCGCGACGCTCAACGGGTCGAGAAACTCCTGGACTCGATCGGGGTCAACGATGACCAGGCCATCCGGTTTTTCCAGGTCGCTGGCGATCTTGGCCAGGAACTTGTTGGGCGCCACACCGACCGACGCGACGAGCCGCAACTCTTGCCGGATCTCGCGCTTGATCGTGTGGGCCATCTCCACAGCCGGGCCGAACAGACTCTCGCTGCCGGTGACGTCCAGGAAGGCCTCGTCCAGCGACAGCGGCTCAACGAGCGGCGTGTAACGGACAAATATCTCGCGAATCTCGGCGGAGACCTTGGCGTAATGATCCAGGCGTGGCGGAAGGACGATTGCCTCGGGGCAGAGCCTCAGCGCCGTCGCAGTCGGCATGGCGCTATGAACGCCGAACTGCCGCACGACGTAGTTGGCCGCCGCCACCACGCCTCGGCCCTCGGGCGTGCCGCCAACGATAAGCGGCTTGCCGGCCAGTTCCGGCTGGTCTCGCTCCTCAACCGAAGCGTAAAAGGCGTCCATATCAACGTGCAAGATCATGGCGTCGTTTTTCTGATTTTCTTGTGAACCATTTTAGGCCCAGCGGCATCTTACCTATTACAAGGGCATTGGACGATGGCCGATCCTGTGGATCGGGCCAGTTGGACGCCTTGAAAAAACGAGCGGACACGATGACACACTTACGCACCAGTTCGATACAAGAACGTACCCAATGCACGGGCTTTTCCGCGGCCGAGTTTTCCCAGTCCGTCGCGAATTTGCCCCCGTACGATCCGTTGCGCAAGTGACACCCAAACGTGAGCCTTTCCAAGGCCCGGTGTCACAAAGACATCGGGCCTTTTTTCGTGGAGTAATCACAACACTATGGGCAGGTAGCTGAGATGGTATAGCGCTTGGCTGAAAACCAGGAGACGAGGATTCGAGCGCCTCCCGGCCCACTCGCGCTCAGCGTACGCGCTGACAACATGCCCCGTTCGTCTAACGGTTTAGGATCGCGGTTTTTCAATCCGCAGATAGGAGTTCGATTCTCCTACGGGGTGCTTGAGAGAAACTCGGGCAAAGGTGCAGATGGGAGCACGCCTGTTTTGGGAACAGGAGCCGCGTCTTCGAGAGAAACGGCGAACCAACAGGAGACAACTGATGTCCATGTCGCGGCGATTGAAACGGATACACCGGACCATCCATAGGGTGTGTGAGGTGGTGTCGATTCCACGGACAGGTGTGTCTCTTATTTTGGGCGGGTACTATTGGCTTCGAATTGAGCTGGGGTGAGATATCCGATGGCTGAGTGTTTGCGCTGGAGATTGTAGTAGGCGATGTACGTTTTGATTTCTTTCAGAGCGGCCGTGTGGTTTTCGTATTCGGTCATTTCGAGTTCCGTCTTGAAGGTTCCGAAGCAAGATTCCATAAATGCGTTGTCGTAGCAGTTGTCAGGCCGGCTCATACTTTGGCGCATCTCGGCACGGCGCAGTACGCCACGGTACTCTGCGCCCGCGTACTGGCCACCGCGGTCGGTATGGTGAATCAAGTTCGGACCTGGCTGCCTGGTTCGGATCGCTGAGGTCAGAGTGTCCAGCACGAGCTTCTCCGTCATGTCTTCAGCTAACTGCCAGCCCGCAATGCGTCTTGAGAAACGATCCATGAGCGCTGCCAGATAGCTAAAAGATCCTCCATGAATGGGAATGTAAGTGATGTCTCCGACCCACAGTTGGTCGACTCCATCGGCCCCTTTGAAATCCAAAATTAAATTCGGACTGTAGCCCAGACGATGACGGCTCTCGGTGGTGCGCGGTTTGAACGACTTCGGCCCAATCGCCTTCAAACCCTGTGTTTTCAGCAGTTTCGCTACGCGTCTGCGGCCACAAACATGATCCATGTCGCGCAACTCCTCGACGATCCGCCGCGTGCCGTAGCGACGACGATGCCGATGGAAGATGGTTCGGACCAACGGCGCCAACTCGAGGTCGCCCTCCTCGCGCTGGGTCGGTGTGGCTCGTCTCCAGGCATAATAAGCGCTCCGGCTGATCTCCAGTATCCGACACACTTCATGGACCGAAGCAACCTTCTCTTGGGCAATTGCTTCAGCCGCCAGGTAAACCTCGGCTACTCGTTGCGGCCGAAAATAGCCAACGCTTTTTTTAAGACGTCACGCTCTCGCTGCGTGCGCCGCAACTCGACTTCAAGTTCATGCACCCGCGCTTCCAGCGAACTGGCAACGGGTCCGCTACGGAGGAGTTGCTCTCGCTTCCAGCGGTACAATATGTTTGGCCCCGAAAGGCCGAGGCGATCGACAATCGAACAGGCGGTGTGGCCGTCCAGCAACATCTGCACCGCTTCCTCCCTAAACTCCGAGGTGAACGAGCGACGGGACGACTTCGTTACTTTTTGCTTCTTCCGTGGCATAGCGTGACTCCTGAGGTTGAGCCCATTTTAAGGACTTCACCTGTCCGTGGAATCGACACCACCTCAAGGATCAAGCCAAACACACAGCGCGTGAAGTTACGCGTTGCTCTGTGGAGAACGATACCCCTATAATCTCGCGCACTGCGTTACAGAAGTTGGCACGATGGTGCCAGAAACGCCAGGCACTAGCTCAAGGAGGAGACGGATGTCAGAACAAAAGCAAGTTCCCCCCCGCGCCGAGTCCAGCTCAGCCAGCTTTGGCAGCAACTGCCGAGCGCAAACCGAAAGAATGCACTGCTAGCACTGAGTCGAATCGTGGCCCAACAGGTCAAGCCGCCTCATCAGAGCAAGGAGGCTCGGCATGACCACGATTGAAACGAGCGTTACGAACACCACTATAATCGACGCGTTGCCAACACTTTCGTCGGTGCTGTTGCAGCAAGGTTCATCCAAGATTCAGTCAGAACATCTTGAACGACTTGCTATTGTCTACGTTCGTCAGTCGTCACCGCGGCAGGTGCTCAACAACCGTGAATCGCGTGAACTGCAGTATGGCCTGGTCCGCTTGGCCACGAGCTACGGATGGCACGACGACCGCATCCTTGTCATCGACGATGACCAAGGGAAAAGTGGTGCGACGGCTGAGAACCGGTTTGGCTTTCAGCGGCTGTTGGCTGAAGTAAGCCTGAACCATGTCGGCTTGGTGTTGGGCACCGAGATGAGCCGACTCGCTCGGTGTTGCAAAGACTGGTATCACCTGCTCGAACTGTGCGGCGTGTTTGGCACCTTGCTCGCGGACCAAGACGGTCTCTATGAGCCGGGCAACTACAACGACCGGCTCCTGCTCGGTTTGAAGGGTACCATGAGCGAAGCGGAGCTGCACATCATCCGAAACCGCATGGATCAGGGGAGACGTAATAAGGCGCGGCGCGGGGAGTTATTCGGTCGCTTGCCGATGGGCTACATGTTCGATGCATCAGGCGATGTCGTGCATGATCCTGACGAGCAAACGCGGGCACTGGTGAGAATGATTTTCGATAAGTTCGAGGAGTTGGGCACGGCTCGCGGCGTCTTGCTCTACTTGAAACGCAACCACATCAAGTTACCATTTCGCAGTTACGTTGCTCCCAACAAAGGTGACGTCGAGTGGCGGCTGGCAACAGCTTCCACTATCTATGGCATCCTCAAACATCCGTTCTACGCGGGTGCCTATGCCTATGGAAGACGAAAAGTCGATCGACGCCGACGACAAAATGGACAGCCGCATTCAGGCCGCGTGTGTCAGCCAATAGATGCCTGGGAAGTCTTGATTCACGATCACATGCCGGCGTTCATTACTTGGGAGCAGTATACGGCTAATCAACGGCGTTTGTTGCAAAACCGTCCTCACCCGAACACTCTGGGCGCGCCTCGTCAAGGTCAGACGCTGCTCGGCGGATTGGTAAAATGTGGGCGCTGTGGCTGGAAAATGCGGGTGCTTCGTCACACGGTCGCCGGCACGGCTCGCTACCATTGTCCCAGCCAGGAGAAGGAAGGAGATCACACGCAGTGCCAAAGCCTACCGACAGATGTACTCGATCAACTGATTGGCAGTCAGGTGCTCAAGGCGGTGGAACCGTCTGCATTGGAACTCAGCAGGAAAGCAGCAACTGACATTGAACAGGAGCGTCGTCGGCTTCTCAAGAATTGGCAACAACAATTGGAGCGGGCGAAATACGACGTTCAGCGAGCAAGACGACAATACGATACTGTTGACCCGGAGAATCGGCTAGTCGCGGCGGAGTTGGAACGGCAATGGGAGGCCACCTTGCGTGAGCAGTGCAACTTGCAAGACGAATACGATCGCGAGGGCAAAACACGACCTGCGGAATTGACACCGGAAGAACATCGCCAAATTGAAACTTTATCAACCGACCTACCCTCGCTTTGGAATGACGCATCCACGTCGGCCGCCGATCGCCAAGAAGTCGTTCGCTGCCTGATCGATAAAATCATCGTCAATGCTCGCGGCCAAACGGAAATGGTCGACGTGGAGGTTCACTGGTGTGGCGGATACGTCAGCCACCATGAAATAAGGAGGCCCGTCGGTCGGTATGAGTTCCTTGCCGACTTTGAACGAATGAAGACTCGCATCATTGAGCTACGCGGCGAGGGCCAAACTGCAGGCGACATTGCTAATGCTCTCAACGCAGAAGGTTATTACCCGCCAAGGCAACGACAAAAATTCAATGCCGTTATGATCCGCATGCTCATCAAACGATTGAGGTTGAATTCGTCTCGTGCCGATGCTGTAAATAACGAGCATCTACTGGGTGAGAACGAATCGTGGATTCGAGAGGTCTGCCATGAATTGGGGATTCCGCAGTCGGTGATGTGCAAGTGGTGTGTGCGTGGCTGGGTCCATGCACGGAAAGTCATGATCTCACGCCGCCGCTGGATCGTATGGGCCGACGACGACGAACGAGAGCGGCTGAAACGACTTCACACTCACCGGCGAATCGGGCCCCAGCGTTGCTACCCCGAAGAGCTGACGACTCCCAAGCAACGTGAGCCAAAGTAGCCCTGCCTGCGTTGTCGCTGCTAGCGTTCCGTGACAGGGCGAGAAGAACGTAACAAAGGAAGTAGTATGTCTGGCAAGCTGTCGCCAGCCACACCGTGTCGAGCAGGTTTTCCTTTTCGATGCGGAGTTGTAGGATCTGGCTGCCGAGGTCACTCTCGGCAAGCAATTCGTCTTCGTGGACGGCCTGGCGCCGCTTGACGGCGTTTTGGACTTCCTGATCGTGCCGGTAGGAGTGATATTCCTCGATGTCGCCAGCCGGCACGCCACGGATGTAGGCCAGCATGGCGCGGCCGATTTGCCGCTCACGCTTTTCCAACGCCGACTTCTGCTGTTCGGCCGCATCCAATTCCCGCTGCATCTCGGCCAGGCCGAGCGAAGAGAGCGCCCGCTCGTGGGCATCGC
>JADFKK010000187.1 GCA_022564995.1 Planctomycetota bacterium
TCTTTTTCATCCGAGGACCGTTTCGATAGATTGGGCAAACATTCGAGCATCTGGTAAACTCCTTACCAGTACGCTCCTACCGAAAATCCAAAATTCAGTCCATACCAATTCGCCGCTGAGTAGTTACTGATCCAGAACCCAACGGCGGCGACCGGGCTTGAGAAGTCCGCGATCAGATCATCTTCATTCGGATTGCCGTCGTTACGGGGTCCGCCAGGCGCCAGGCTATTCGGCAGGGAGACCGCGCCGCCGCCCGTCTGCAAACCGCGAGGTTCGTCCGGCGAAGAAAACGTGACCCCCAGAGATTGATACTCGAGGCCGGTAAGCCCGCCCGAGACGTCGTCGAAATCTATCACGGTCAAGGTCGTCAAATCGACCGCCGCCTGGAATGCTGCCTCATCGTAGTAGGCCGTAAACTGCGAGCCCGAAAGCATGGCCCGCTCTTCGAGAGGTTCTAAACCGAAACGATGGGTCCGTCCCTTGTTGTTAACGCGTATGGTTTGACGATGGGCCTTGCCGCGGTTGCGAAAGTTGGGTCGAAACGTCATAGCACGCGTCTCCTGTGGATGAGTAGTCTGGATGAGTCGATTTCGGTTGTCCTCGGAATTTCATTTTTGAACGATCGAACGACTTGGGGAGTATGAGTTCCAAGCGGATAATCGTAGACAGACGTCGTTGGAGATAGGTGCCAATCACCTCCGACGGGCGATATTCTATTCTTAGGAACACCCTCTGTCAAATTCGGTGGGGCCGACTCGTACGCCGTGAAAAGACGGTGAAACATTTCACCAGTGGCTTGCAAGTGCCCCGCGGCAAGCCGGCGGCCTACGGGGCGGAATTTTGCAAAAGGGGCGGCGGGCGATGTGGCGGGGCGGAAGTTGTGGGGGGCGGCGGGGTTACGTTGAATTGACCGGGGTTTTGGGCGCGCGATAAAGTTGGGTTTTCGCATAAATGGACCCCCGGGTGGTGGAACCGGGTTGCAAAAGGGGCTGAACCACGAGGGCATCAGTTTCGCGGCAGCTCACGCGGATTTCCAGCGAAAACCGTGGTTTAGGAATTTTTTTGATTATTCCTGCCTTTTTTTGACAAAATGCTTTCGTCTGGCCCCCGGAAGGATTAGGATACAGGATTGATGTCCAAAGTGGTGCTATTCGTTGCGTCGGGACGAGTGGCAACGTAGCGTAAGGATCACGTCAATGACGCGCAAAATCGGCAGTCGCGGGAGGGCGCGTTTGCGGTCCGACTTGAAATGTATCCTTTTATCCGCCCTGACGCGGCTGGGTTTCGGAGGTAGCGATAATGAACGCTCGTCTGACAATTTGGAGTGACTTTAGAAGGATTGGGCGCGATTCACTTTCTCGCGCAGCGCGCGGTCTATGTCTTTTCGCGTTGGCGGCGCTAGCACACCCAGCCGCCGTGATGGCCGATTATGTCAGCGCCGTTTTAGACGATGGCCCGATCGGCTATTGGCGGCTGAACGAAACAGCGGGCAATACAGCGGCCAACATTGGCTCGCTGGGAAACGCCGCCGAGGGAACTTACGTTTCCGTCGTGGACCAAAACGACGCGGGCCCCCCGGCCGCGCCAGGTCTGGGCGTTGGCAATACGGCCATGGGCGTCGGGCCGGGAGACGGCTCTGTTCAAACGGGCCAGTCGATCCTCAGCAATCTCTCGGCCTTCACGATGAGCGCGTTCATCAAGCCAGCCGACCGCGCTGCCGACCGAATTGGGCTGTTCGGCCAGAACGACGCCATCGAATTCGGCTTCATCAATCCGGACACAGTTCAAATCTGGACGCCGGGGGGTGGAAGCCTCAACGTCACGTATCCGTTCCCCGCTGATGAATGGCACCACATCGCGACCGTCGGCAATGGAACGAATCTGACCGTCTATTTTGACGGCCAACCGGCAGGTACCGGTGGCGGCGTAACGGGCAACTACGGCAGTTCCGGCTTTGGGTTCAACATCGGCGGCGGCGGCGTTTACGATGGGACCGGTAATCAGTTTACCGGATCGATCGACGAGGTGGCCGTGTTCGACAAGGCGCTCACCGAAAATCAGATACTGGCCCACATCGCGGCGTCACAAGAGCCGATCATCCCCGAGCCATCGACGTTGGTTTTGGCCGCTCTGGGGTTGCTTGGAATTATCGGCATGCGGCGCCGTCGGCGTTAGTCCAGCTTCGGCCCGCGTGAATCGACCAAGAGGCGTCACTTCGGTTACGCCTCTTTTTTTGCGCGCGGGCCACGTTGTGGTTCCGGCCTGAGTACTCGGTACGGAGTGCCCAGAAATGAGGTCTCCGATGTTCTGTTCTGAGCTGCGCCACGCAGAGTCGATGCGGCAAAGTGGTTTCATGGCGCGACCACCGGTCGCGGCTTTACAAGACGGCGGGAAACGACGAGCAGCGAGTGTCGATCAACCCGCCGTGTCGAGATAGGGGTCTTGGCCCATTTGGATTTGGATTTTCTTGCGCTCTTTTTCGTAGTACATCAGCCGCTTGCGGTCGCGGAAGTGGCGCTTTTCGATCTTCTTTTGGGCTCGCCGGAACTTGCGGGACATGCGCGCCCACTGGCCTTCGTCGAGCTTGCCCTTGTCGATGTACCGCTCGCCCCGCTTGCGGCCCAGGCCGCTCATGAGGATGTCGTCGTCGAGCGAGAGATACTGGCGGAAGCTGCCCGGGTCGCCCTGGCGTCCGCAGCGGCCGATGAGCTGCCGGTCGATGCGGGCCGAGTCGTGCATCTCGGTGCAGATGACGTGCATGCCGCCTAGCCCGGGAACGTCCTCGCCCAGTTTGATGTCGGTGCCGCGGCCGGCCATGTTGGTCGAGACGGTGACCTTGCCGCGAATGCCGGCCTGGGCCACAATGTCGGCCTCTTCCTCGATGTGGTTGGCGTTGAGCACCTGATGTTCGATGCCCGCGGTCTTCAACATGCGGGCGAGAATCTCCGATTTGTCGATCGAGCGGGTGCCGATCAGCAGCGGGCGGCCGAGGGCGTGCAGTTCCATGATTTCTTCGACGACGGCCGTCCATTTTGCCTCGGCAGTGCCAAATACTCTGTCGGCCAGCCGCTCGCGAATCGGCGGCTTGTTGGTCGGAATCGGGATCACGCGCACCTTGTAGATCTTGCGCAGCTCGCGGGCCGAAGTCCAGGCCGTGCCCGTCATGCCGGCCAGGTGTTTATAACGCAAGAAGTAATCCTGAATGGTGACGCGGGCCGCTTGCCCCGTGTCGACCGTGACTTCGACCCCCTCGCGGGCTTCGATCCCCTGGTGCAGCCCGTCGCGCCACTTTCGGCCCTCGGCCAGCCGGCCGGTGAATTCATCGACGATGACGATCTCGCCGTCGCGGACGACGTATTGGCGTTCCAGGACAAAGGCCTTGTCGATCTTGATCGCCCGCTCGGTGAATTCATAAATCGTGAACATGCCCATGCGGTCCATCGCGTCGGGCTTCTCCAACATGCGGACGAGTCGTCGGCCGGCGGCGTTGAGGTCGATCTTTTGTTTTTCGCGGTCGTACTCGTAGTGTTCGTCTTCCTCGAACTCGCCGGAAATGGTTGCGGCCCATTTGTAGGCATCGATCTGAATTTTGGCCTCTTCACTCGGCAGGGCGCTGATGATCAACGGCGTGCGGGCCTCGTCGATGAGGATGTTGTCGGCCTCGTCGACCAGACAGAAGTGGGCTGGCCGCTGAACGGGCTTTTCACCGCCGCCGCCTTGTTGGCCGAGCATGCCGCCGAGAAAATCGCTCTGCCCCTCGCGCGAGCGGCGCAACAGCAGCCGGTCACGAAGAAAATCGAAGCCGAATTCCTTGGCCGTGCCGTAGACCATGTCGCAGGCATACGCCTTGCGGCGCTGCGGCTGCGACATTTGGGTCTCGACGACGCCGACCGTCATGCCCAAAAATTCGTAGACCGGCCGCATCCACTCGGCGTCGCGGCGGGCCAGGTAATCGTTGACCGTAGCCAAATGGACACCTTCGCCCCGTAGCGCGTGCAGGTACATCGGCAGCGTGGCGGTCAGCGTCTTGCCTTCGCCGGTTTGCATTTCGGCGATCGAGCGATTGAACATGGCGATGCCGCCGAGAATCTGCACGTCGAAATGCCGCATCTCGACCGTGCGGCGGCCGGCCTCACGCACCAGGGCGTAAGCTTCCGGCAGCAGGCTTTGCAGCGACTCGCCGCTCTTGGCCCGATAACGCAACGACAGGCTCTCTTTTCGTAACTCATGATCGGGCCGCTGTTGCAGGCCCGGCTCCAAGGCCGCAATCGTTGGCAACAGCGCCGACCAACGCGCCAGCCGCCGCTCGACCGGCCCGCCGACCACCGCCTTGACCCGATTGCCGGCGCCGCCCGATGGGGACGCGGGCGGAGAAACTATCGCGGGAGCGTGGTCTTCGCAAGGAACCTCATCAGGCTCTTCGTCAGGAGCTTCGAGATCGGGTTCAAGATCGGTGGACATGACGGGTGACCATCGCGCGCAGGAAAAAGCTTGTGTAGGGTGATTGCACCCCTAGTCACATTGTACGCGAAGAGTGCGTTTCGGGCAGCCCTTCGTCCATATCAGCCGCGGGGCGCTAGCCCACGGTTCTTTATCAGCCGCGGGGCGCTAGCCCACGGTTCGTACCGCAATCCGCAAGAACCGGGGGCTAGCGCCCCGCGGCTGATGCGGCGGAAACGCTAGTTCTTGTAGATTTTGTGCTGCGGGCGGCCGGAGAGGATTTGTTCCTTGCCCCAGTCGGTGACTTCGCGGAAGCCCTCGCTCTTGATAAATTCCATAAAGGCCTTCTCTTCGGACCATTCGCTGGTGATGAGGTACGAAGCGCCGTCGGCCGTGTCCTTCCACAGGACCGAACTGCTGTGTCCCTCGGCGGCTTTGAGGGCGTCGATCACCGCGACGAATTTGTCCTCAAAATCCTGCTGCTTGCCTTCGATCACGTGATAATTCATGCCAACAGTAATCATGGGATTCAGCTCCGTTCTTGTTCTATTGTAAAGTCGCGACCCGTGGACCCGTCGCAAACAGCATATCGACCGACGCCAACGGTCGACTGGCGGGAATGTGTCCGGGTCGGTCCGCGGTATCTTTGTCGGTTATGCGATGCCGGCACGGGCCTCGGGCCATGCGGCCGCATCGACACAGCCGTTATATCCGGCAGATGCCCGCAGGGGAATCCGGTCTGTGGCGAGCCAACCGATTTGCCGTGGCGAAACGGTAACCTAAGTTTTTCCACGGCGCAACATGTGTTGCGTTCCTTCATCAGACCGACGCCAGCGGACAAGCTGACAAAAAGCAGCACCGGGCGCCGGGGGGCAGCCGTCTGGTGGTCATCCGACCGCCACTGCGCAGCAGGAGAAAAAACATGCCGACAGCCAGCAAAAGAATCTTGATTGCCTACGCCGACCGGGGTCGTGTATTCGACCTGGGCCAAAAATGCCGCGATCTGGGCCTCGAAGTGGTCGGCGTCCACGATGCTGATACGGCCCTTTGGTTTCTCAAGAACGAACGTCCGAGCTTGGTCTGCATGGATGCCGAGTTAGAGACGGCCGACGGCATTAGCCTGGGTGAGAAGATCGCGGCCGATGAAGATCTGGTCTTTGTGCCGGTCATCGTCATGCAAAACGGCACCGCTCGCCAGGCGATGCGATATCCGTCGCTGTGTACCCACTTCGTCGATCGCTCGGACGATCTGTGGGCCCAGTTGCAGCCGTTGTTGGTGGAGTTACTGGAGCTTGATCCGCCCGAGAAATCACCGGCGATGCCGGTCGCTGCGCCGGCGGCCCTGATTGAACCGGAAACCCTGTCGACTTTGTCGCAGAGTTTGTGCCGCTTGGACCGCGCGCTGGCGAGCCTGGAACAGTCGGTCGGACAAGCTTCGGCCGACACCGTCCGCCCGAACGCCGATCGCGTCGACGCGGTATTCGAGCAATTGGCCCAGTTGGATGAGCCGGCGGAAGCGGCCACGGCAAAGGCCGGTAATCGCAAGAACATCACGCGGCGCGACGAGGCAACGAGCCGCGCCGTTACGTTTCCCCTGGCCGACACGGCGCCGCGAGTCTTCGCGCCGCCGGCCAAGTAGATCCCGCTTGCCGAGCGGGATCTGGCCTTAAGGCCCGGCGCGACGCGGCTACCTCGACGCCTCTTGTAGTTTCACAACTCGTGACGGGGCGTCCACGTTCACGTTCATTTGATCGAGTTCGTCGCGAATTCTCTCCCCAAATCTTATGTGATGCGACAGACTACGTTTCGCGGCGTCCAGCGGCACCGTCAAATCACCCGCCCCGTCCTTGGATGCCGCTTTAAGTGTGGCGACAACAAGCGCTTTTGCATGTATCTTCTCTTCGTTTCTGCTCCAGATGTGCCGCAGTTTTTCGCAACGTAATAGCAAATGCGATCGCTCCCCATCGACGACCTCTCGCAGGTAAGCTTGCTGAATCGCGTCGACGACACGCACCATTTCCTCGACGTTTTCCCCACTCATGCCGATGCGCATGATCTCGGCGTCGTTTGGAAAATCGACTTGCACTTTTCCAGCCAGCCAGCGCACCGCGTGGTTCCCCCGGCTCTTAAGCATTGGAATTTCCGGAATGTCATTCCTCCTTAACGCGGCAAGGATAACAAAGTTGCTTGTGACGAGTACTTGCTGTGTGCGTTTGTACAGATTAAACTCATCCAGGCTCGCGGCGTGCATCCAATCGTCTCTAAGTAGCATCGGTTGGCGAAACTTAACCATCAACAATGCAAAGACTTCTGGCGCCTCGCCTCGCGCCGGCGGTGTCAGCTTGTCTTTCAAAACATTGGATTGTGTTTGAGGCTTTTGCGGTGCAGGCTGCGTCTTGCCTTCCGTCAAACCAACAGTGCGCGCCACGGGACGTTCTCGGGCGACTTCAGTCTCCTCGACAGAAGATCGCTGCCGCGGAATGTCGCCGACTTCGTAGTTACAACCTGACAGCAGCAAAGCGCCACAGAGAATTGCCATGCGGTACATCGTCTATCTCCTTTGTATCCAAACCAGCGAAAAACGGCCCTTCGACACTACCATCGTCGCACCGGGAACCCCGAGCGTCAAGCAAACACCGCAGGCCAGGTAGGGACAAAGTAGACGCGGCATCTTGCCGCGTCAGGCGTTGATTTCGCAAAGCGAAATCAACGGAAAGCGGCGGGACGCCGCTTCTACATTGCGCGCCTAGTGCATCGTCAAGACTAAGGTTATCGTCGAGCCAACCGGGGGCTAGCGCCCTGCGGCTAATCCCCGCTTTAAGCCTTGACGACGCACTAGAGCGTTTTCAAATACTCGATCAAATCGCTTCGCTGCTCGTCCGACAACGATCCCTCGCCGGTGACTTTCTCCGGGCTGTGCGGGCCGCGGAGCAGCGCGTCGAGTGATTTGGCGCCGCCGTGGTGCAGTAGGCGTACTTTGGCCCAGAGGCCGCGGAGCGACGGGGTGTTGAATCCTTTGTAGCGATCCTCGCTGCGTCCGAGTCCGACGTCGTGAATCTCGCCGTCGGTCAAGAATTCGCCGCTGTGGCAATCGGCGCAGCCGGCGCGCGTGCTGCTGAAAACTTTCTTGCCGCGCTCGGCCGCGGCGCTAATCGACCCATCGCGCTGGCGATGCGGATTCGGTGGCGGTTTCAGCGCATCGAGATAGGCCGTCAACGCGGCAACGTCGTCTTTGCTCGGCACCGGCCCCTGCATCGTCCCGGTCAGCGACTTGTGCAACGCGGCGTCAAAGTCCTTCTGCCAGCCGTGCCAAGTCCAGGGCGAAGTCCGGGTCACGTCATACAGCGGAATCACGGTTTTGTAAGTGAACGTCGTGCCGTCGTTGAGCGTGTCCATGGTTTCGGAATTGCCGCCGCCTTCGTAGTGACAGCTTTGGCAACTGTACCAACTCTCCAAGCTGCGTCCGCCGTCGAGGAAGATCGCCTCGCCCCGCCGGGCCAGCGAGGGCTCTTTTGGCCCGCCGAGGAAAATCGTCCTGGTGACCTTGCCGTCTTGTAGGTCAACCACCTGCACCGAATTGTCGAGATAATTCGCCACGTATGCCGTGCGGCTGTCTCGCCCGACGCGCACCGCCATCGGCCGACCGCCGAGCTTGATCCGCGAGAATCGATCTTTGTCCAGCCGAATCGCCGGGTCCATGTGATCGCTGCCGCCGATGCCGATCAGCGGCAAATCGCGCAAGCGAAAGTTCAGCAACTCGTGCGAGCCGGCCGCGGTGATCAGCAGCCGCGCGCCGTCGGGCGTGATCGCCAGCCCGTGCGGATCGGCCGCCGCGTGTCCACGACCCTGTCCGGTGCCGTCGATCGACAGGCCGCCCGTCTGCTTGGGATCGTCGAGCGACATTCGGCTCACACGATTGGCCAGCACCCAGCCGCGGCGGATGCTGCCGGCGTTGGTCGGATTGCCGCCATAGAGCGTCCAGGGGAAGTAAACATTTTTTCCGTCGGGCGAACACTGCATGTGGGCGATGTTAAAGCCGCGAAACTGCTTCTTGAAGGCGACCTTTCGCCTGGCCGTGTCGACAACCCACACGCCCTTGTCACCGCTGCATCCGACGGCCAGCCGCGAGCCGTCGGGCGAAAGCGTCAGATAGCGAGGCCAGCGGCCGACGTCGATTCGCGCGACGACTTTTTTCTCTGCCAGATCAATCACCGCGATTTGGGCGGCTGCACTGAGGGCCACGTAAGCGGTTTTTCCGTCCGGCGAAGCGGCCACGCCGTAGGGATGATAGCCGACGTCGACGACCCCAATCCGCTTGAGCTTTTCGCCGGTGACTTGCAGCATCGTCACTTCGCCCGAGTCGCGAGCGGTCACCAACACGCGATCGTCCCCGTAGCGAGCAACAGCGTTCGGATGTTGTCCGACATGCACTTCGTCGAGCAGCTTACCGTCGGACGTTCGCACCAACGACGCCGAATCGGAAGTTTGATTCGCTGTCACCAGCCAAGAATCGTCCGCCGCCAAAACCAGATCAACCGGTGAGCGGTTCTTGCCCACCGCTTGCGGTTTAGCCGCTCGAATCGCGCCATCCTCCGGCTCGCGAGCGCCACGAACCAACACCAACCCAACCGCAATCACACAAAACAGCAACACGGCCGAAATGAGTCGCGGCATCGAAACACTCCTGTATCAGGGCGGGTTACGGAAACGACGAGAGAACGACGCGCCCGTAGCTGAATTCGCAAGAATTCAAACCCGCGACGTAGCACTGAATTCTTGCGAACTCAGCTACCAGCACACACGCCGCGGCATTGCGCCGCGACCACGCGAAGCCCGCTTCCCATGCCCGCATGATAATCGGCCACGCCCCGCGCGGCAAGAAGAAATGGCATCCACCCTCCACCGCCGCCCGGGTTTTGCTACAATCACCGTGAAGATACGTCGCGATCCAGCCGCTTTCCGCTCTATTCCCTCCCATGCCCAAACGCCGCAAAACCTTCAACCCGTTCTACTCACTGCTCGTTGTGCTCGGCGTGGCGTTTGTCGTTACGGCCTGCGCCTACGGGCTGGTGTTGCTGCGATCGACTCGGCCGGCCGATGCGATGCGGTCCGGGCACTCGCAAAACCCGCTGTTACAACTGATGCAGCGGCACGGGCAGACGATTCTGTTCGTCGAGCTAGGTGTGCTGCTGGTGGCCACGGTCGGCTGCATCACCACCGACAATTATTGGGAGCGACGCTCGGCGGCTCGCCGCGGACAAGACGAATGCGACACGGTCGATGAGCCAAGCCAGAGGGAGTGAAACATGAAAGTCAACAGTTACAAGGAAGTCGAAAAAAAGGCCGTCGACATGCCCGGCGCCAGCGGCTGCACGGTTCGCCATCTGGTGAGCGAGTCGGACGGGGCGCCAAATTTCGCCATGCGGCGTTTTGAGGTGGCCCCCGGCGGATACACGCCCCGGCATAGTCATCCCTACGAACATGAAGTCTACGTGCTCGAAGGCGACGGCGTCGTTTATGAAGGCGACGAGGAACATGCGATTACCGCCGGCGACGTGATCTTCGTCACGCCGGGCGACGTGCATCAGTTTCGCAACACGGGCCAGGTGCCGCTGAAATTCCTCTGCATGGTCCCGAACGATGCCGCCAATCAACCGATCAGCCAGGCGCCGGAGTGTGGGGGCTAATGCACGCGGGCGACCGAAAAAACAAAAAGCACGAAATCCGAAATCCTAAACAAATTAAAATGTCGAAATTCAAAAGGCCACAACAGTCGGGTGCCATTTGTTTTGCGTCACGTTTTGGTCATTCGAGCATTTGAATTTGTTTAGGATTTCGTGCTTAGGATTTCCTTCATCGGTGCCCACCCTACACGCCCATGCCCGCTCCACTTGACGAAATCGAGCGCCTCCGCGACGAAATTCGCTCCCACGATCGCAAGTATTATGTCGAGGCGGCGCCGGAGATCACGGATCTCGATTACGATCGGCTCATGCAGCGACTGGTCAAGCTGGAAGAGCAGCATCCGGAACTGATCGCGCCCGACAGCCCCACACAGCGGGTTGGCGAAGAGCCGGTCGCGCATCTGACGCAGGTCGAACATCGCGTGCCGATGCTGTCGATCGACAACACCTACAGCATCGAGGAGCTGCGCAAATACGGCGAGCGGATCGCCAAGCTGCTGCCCGACGAGCCGGTTGAATGGGTCGTGGAGTTAAAAATCGACGGCGTGGCCGCTTCCGTGTTGTACGAAAACGGGGCCCTGGTGCGCGGCGTCACGCGCGGAAACGGCACGGTGGGCGACGACATCACGCATAACATCCGCACGGTGGCCGACGTGCCGCTGCGACTCGTCGGCGATCCGCCGCCGGCGATGGAGGTGCGCGGCGAGGTCTACATGACCAACAGCGATCTGGTTGCGCTCAACGAGCGGCAGCAGGCCAACGATCAACCGCTGTATGCCAACACCCGCAATGTCACCGCCGGCAGCATTCGCCTGCTCGACTCCCGGCTGTGTGCCCAGCGGCGGCTGCGGATGTTCTGCCACGGGGTGGGCCATGCCGAGGGCCTGCGGGCGACGACCCACATGGAGTTTCTCGACGAGCTGCGCGGCTACGGATTGCCGGCCACGCCGCACGTCGAGTGTTTGCCGTCGTTCGACGCGGCGGTCGATCATTGCCAGGAGTTGATCGAGCGGCTGCACGAGCTGGACTTCGAGGTCGACGGGCTGGTGCTCAAGGTGAATCGCTTCGATCAGCGGGAGCGGCTCGGGGTGCGCTCGAAATCGCCCCGCTGGATCATCGCCTACAAGTGGGAAAAATACGAAGCGGTCACCCGGCTGAATCACATCCGCGTGCAGGTCGGCAAGACGGGGACGATCACGCCGGTGGCCGAGTTGGAGCCGGTCGAACTGGCCGGCACCACCGTCAGCCGGGCCAGCCTGCACAACGCCGACGAGATCGAGCGGAAGGACATCCGCGAAGGCGACGTGGTGGTCGTCGAGAAGGCCGGCAAGATCATCCCGCACATCGTCCGCGTCGAGAAGCACGAGCGAAAGCCGGGAGCCAAGAAGTTTCCGTTTCCGACCGAATGCCCCGAGTGCCACACCCCGGTCGTCAAAGACGAAGGCGGCGTCTACATCCGCTGCCCGAATCGCGATTGCCCGGCTCAGGTCCGCGAGCGAATTCGCTACTACGCCAGCCGCAACGCGATGGACGTCGAGGGGCTGGGGGATAAGTTGGTGGATCAGTTGGTTACGGAAGGTCTGGTCAGCAGATACGGCGATTTGTATCGGCTGCGGCGAGACCAACTCCTCGAATTGGAACGGATGGGCGAGAAATCGGCCGACAATCTGCTGGCCGGCATCGAGGCCAGCAAATCCCGCGGGCTGGCCCGGCTGCTCGACGCCCTGTCGATTCGGCACGTCGGCGGCAGCGTGTCGGCGGCGCTGGCGGATCATTTCGGCTCGATGGGGCGATTGTGCGAAGCCGACGTCGAAGAATTGAGCGGCATCGACGAGATCGGCCAGATCATCGCCGAAAGCGTGCATGAGTATCTGCACGGCGATTGGGGACGAGAAATCGTCGACGACCTGCAATCTCTCGGCGTGAAGATGGAGTCCGAACGGCGGGCGACCGATGCCGCCGACGGCGTGCTGTCCGGCAAAACACTCGTCGTCACCGGCACCCTCACCAAATACACCCGCGACGAGATCAAAGACCTCATCCGCACCCACGGCGGCCGAGCCTCCTCCAGCATCTCCAAGAAGACCGACTACCTCGTCGCCGGCGAAAAAGCCGGCAGCAAGCTGACCAAGGCGGAAAAGCTCGGGGTGAAAGTGTTGACGGAGGAAGAGTTTGAAGAGTTGGTTGGAGGATAACGCCTGACAAAGGGGTAAATCCGAATGGCACTTCCGTTTTTTCGCCAAGGAGTTACAGTGGCTGGCGGCGGGCGGTCCGACGAATTCGCAACATGGTCGGTCGGAGGATTGCATCGCGCCGACGGCGGATTAGAATTCCTATCCGTCGGATACCCGTTGCACCGACACGGTTTCCGCTAAGTGAAAGAAAGGTGACGGGTTGCTGATCGTGACGGCGTCTTACGCGC
Source organism: Planctomycetota bacterium (assembly GCA_022564995.1). Taxonomy (GTDB): domain Bacteria; phylum Planctomycetota; class Planctomycetia; order Pirellulales; family JADFKK01; genus JADFKK01. The sequence goes on from JADFKK010000187.1 coordinate 12,547, forward strand.
GGTCGACGAAGAAGCAACAAGGCACAGTTCGTCGACGGCCAACAAAACTGTTTCGAGACCGAAATACGGATTCAACGATGTTTAGGATCCTGCGAAAAGCGCTCGGTGCAATGCTCATGCTGGGGGCGCTTTTTTGCCTCCTGCAAGTTTCAGCCATCGACTCCTGGTCGGAGCACTTTCTGCTAGGCATCGGCTTCGTCGTTTTGACGGTTGGACTTGCGGTAGCGGCGGGATACCTGCTGGGCACGATCGGCTCGAACGAACAGGCGGTGCCCGAGTTCGTGCCCTCCGAGTTCGTGCCCGAAAACGAACTGGAAATCAGCCTTGTCGAAGCCGCCATTGATACATCCCGGCAAGCTCAGTTTTTCGACGTTCTGCGGACGAGCCGACTCTACACTCTGCTGGCTGAAAGCGGCGAGACCCCGATGACCATTTCCATGCGATTTGACGGGGCAATCGATCCCTCGGCGGGCCAAGAAGAGTTCAACTACGGACCGTGGTTGTGGTGCTTTACCTCCGCAAAGCGTGTGGAACAATTCCTCACGGCAACACCTCTCGGCGAATTCTTTGAGCGAACCGGCGTCGGCCAATTCGACGTGCCGTATCTTTGCCGCTTCGCGCTGGAGAATAACGCCCCGATCGTTTTGAACCCGAATTTGGGCTGCGAGATGAACCTGGCCGAAGAGGACGTCCGGAAATTGTCGGATTAGGTCGCGAGTTGGTGTTGCTTGTTTCCTCGTCGCGAACTCATGGCATCGAAACCGATTCAGTCAACCGCAATCACTGCGGAACCGGAAAAGGGACCGGACGGGAGAATCGGCTTTCCGAGGCGAGCCCTCGGCATTCGGTGTCGATTGCCAGCCGGTCTCGTGTCTCGGCGAAGCGGTTGAACCAGCTTTCCGCTCCCGGTGGAGAACGCTCGGCGATCTAGCCGTAGCAACCCTCTACGTCCTGCTGTGCCCTGCGGAGAACTCGAACGGAGCGAGTCATGCGTCTTGTGGGACGTTGTGTTGCTTGCGAAACTCTTCAACGAACTGGTCGAAGGGGATACCGCGATCGCCAGCCTCCATGTCCGCTATGGCCTCCTTGACCGCGATGACATCGGCGTCTTGCAGGCGCAGGGCGCGCAGCGCATCGCGAAACAGATCGTCCTGCGAGGCGTATTGACCGCTGGCCATACGCTCGTTGATTTCGTCTTCCAGATCGGGTGGAAACTGGTAGATCATAAAAACGCCTCCTCGTGCAAATGTTACCACGAGCGTCACCCGCGTCAAAAGGTTGCGCAAGAACGCGGCTGGGCTCGTTGAACGGTTTTTCTCTAAGCGGGAGCATTGCGATGAACGCGCGGCCTTGCGGGCCAGCGACAGCTACTATCCCCGATCTGCCTGCGGGACGTAATCGCCTAGTTTCTGCTCCGCGTAAATCTTCTCGAACCGCGTCATCCGCTGCCGCCCGTCGATCATTGGCAGGCTGACCATGCCTTGGCCGATGAGCGGCTTGGCGTAACGGATGAAATCGTCGGTGACGTCGCAGCCGCTCTCGGCGATCCAGGCCTTGGGGAAATGTCGTTCGCTGTTGGCAACTTCCGACAGCGGCACCTTGTCGTAACGGACACTGTACACCGGGCCGTCGTTGCGGAGGATCGTTGCCATGTTGCCGGTTTCGCCGGCGGCGGCCAATTCGACGGCTTTTTGACCGGCGCAGTAAGCTTCGTCGAGATCGACGGTCGAAGCGTAGGCCATCGAACCACGCTGATCGGTGCCCGGCACGTTACAGCGGGCGGCGCCCTTGGCGGACAGGCCGACCTGGTTGAGGTAATTCACCACGATCTGAGCCACCGTGATCTGGCTCGAACTGAACTGCACGTGGCCGAACGAATCCTTCACCTCGCCCACGTCGCCGACGTCGAAGCCCTCGCTGAGGACCACGATGCAGCGGCCGTCGCGCCGGAGTTGTTCGTTGACGTTGTCGGCCAATTGCTCCAACGAACACGGACTCTCGGCCAAATAAATCTGCAATGGCATTTCGCGATGCGGATCGGCCAGCCGGGCCGCCGCCGGGATGAAGCCGATTCGCCGGCCCATCGCCTGCATCACCAGCACCGGGTCGGCCGGGCAGCTTCCGGCGTTTTCCTCGTTGGCGTTCTGCACCGCGTGCATCCAATACTTGGCCGTCGAGCCGTAACCGGGCGTGTGGTCGATCAGCTTAAACTCGCTGTCACCCACGTCGTTGTCGATCGTCTTCGGCCCGCCGATGCCGACCAGATCGAGCCCTCGCTCGCGGGCCAACAAGGCGATCTTGTTGGCCGTGTCCATCGAATCGTTGCCGCCGATGTAGATGAAGTAACCGACGTCGTGGGCCTTGAGCACCTCAATGCAGCGCTCGAAATCCTCGTCTTGCCCGGCCTTGAGCTTGTATCGACACGTTCCGATCGACCCGGCCGCCGGCGTATAACGCAGCAGCGACACCTCGTCGGCCGTCTGGCACGACAGATCGAGCAACTCTTCCTTCAGCACGCCCTCAATCCCATGCCGGGCTCCATAGACCGTGCCAATCGCCCCCAGATCGCGCGCCGCCTCGATCACCCCGCGGACCGTATTATTGATCACCGGGCTCGGCCCGCCGCTCTGGGCAACAACAAGATTTCGAGGTTTGCTCATGGTCACTGCTCGCCAAGAATGCAATGCAAACCACGCATTCTACCGGCGAAAAGGGGCGTCTTCAATGAGGCCGCGTGCGACGTCACACATTAGCCCGACGCGCAAGCGAGGGAGATCACGGGCCGTCCCTCGCTTGCGCGTCGGGCTAGTGTGTGCCGGACGTGTCGATCGAATTCACTTCTTTTCGCGCCCACGAACCTTGCCTTACGATCCGGGTGACGTTACACTATCCATTGAGGGGGCAAACTGAGACTCAATCATGGCCACCAACTCCAAGAGCACCTGCACCAAGCGGCGTCTTCCGCGGCTACGCTTTAGCCTGCGGACGCTGCTGCTGGCCATGCTGGCCGCCACCGTGGGATTCGGCCTGTTTAACGCCTACGTCGAAGGCTACCGAGTCCAGCGGGCCGCCGCCGAGGCGATCCATCAAGCCGGCGGCAGCGTCGTCACGACTACCGGCGAGCCGGCCTGGCTGTGCCAACTCTTCGGCGAAGAGAACTTTCAGAACATCGTCGAAGTCGACCTGCGCGACGCGGATGATCCCGCTGAGTACATGGACCATCTGGCGCGTCTGAAACACGTCAAGGTGATGATTGTCGGCGGGCTGAAGTTCAAGGAAGAGCATCTCGACCGAGTGGCGAGGCTCCCGGCGCTGACGCACTTGATTCTGGATAGCACGGGCGTCACTCTCGAAACGGTGAACTCGCTGCTTGTTGATCGCGACGACTTGTCCATATTTTTGAGCCAGCGGCGGGCTATTGCACGGCTCAAGTATCGCCATCCGTCTCCCTGGACGCCCGGGTTTAAGATTGTTAATGGCGTCGGCGACGCTCTAACTATTTCTCGTTCGCGACCATCGAACTTCCTCGGTATTGGAGACGACGCCCTGTTTGACATCGTTACCGGGATTCAGATGATTAGCTACAGGCCTGACGATGTCGGGGATCTGCTGTGCCTAAACACGCTACAGGGCATCTACATGGATCAATTCCCAGGGGATGACTTTAATCGGTTTCTTTCGCGATTGCCTGAATTGAAATGGCTCTGCCTTTCCCTTAGCAATGTCACGAACGCCCAACTTCGACAACTGCGAACCGTGCCGAAATTAAATCGACTTCAGTTCTTTATGTCCAATATCTCTTCGACGGGCCTGGCTCACATAGCGCGAATTACAACGCTCGAATCGCTCGACCTCGGCAACACCGACATCAACGCTTCTGATCTATTGCTCCTACATCCGCTTTCTCGACTCACGCACCTCGACATCAGGAAGTCTCAAATCGACGGCAACGCGGTCGCCGCCCTATCTAAAATGAGCAAGCTCAAGGAACTATGGGTTCCGGTCGGCAGCGGCTTCGTGCAGCGTGATGACTATGCACGGCTGTGCCGGGCGCTGCCTGATTGCACGATCAACGGAGTGCTGGGTGCGGCGACTATGCGCGACGAGGCCCTGAGAATTGAGCCAGAGAGTCTGCCCCGGGGTGAGCCACCGATTCTTCCGTCGAAATAAGTCTCGCCTGGACTCGAACTGCCGATTACTCTTCACCGCTGGCCCGGTCAATTTGCTCTTTCGTCAAGCTTCGCCGCTGCGCTCGAAGAATACGCAGAATCCGCCCCGCGTCGTATTTGATGGTGAAAATTGCGCGAAAGACGTTCGGTCTGGTCCCGTAGTGGAATTCCCGAAGTAGGCGCCGTCGAGATCCTCGAGAGCCAATCGCTGAACGATGACGCGATAGGTCATGGTGACTGCTGCGTCTGATGCTTCTCTCGCACGAGGGCGAAAGCTTCGTCGAGGGGCACGCCTTCGTCGCCGGCTTGGCGCTGGGCGATGGCTTGCCTCACGGCGGCCAGGTTCTCTTGTTCCTTGCTGAGCAGGTCGCGCTGGGTATCGTAGCCGCTGGTAGTCATCGTGCTGTGCCGTTTCATTCCTCAAGTATGGCTCATCTGAAAAAATCTGACACACAACAGCGAAAGTACAACCCTCGGAGAAGTGCGGGGCGCTTGGCCATGGATTGCAGCTTTCGCCGTGTAAGGCGTTTGAGTTCGTCTTTGGTTTTCGCT
>JADFKK010000188.1 GCA_022564995.1 Planctomycetota bacterium
GCGAAGGTCGCCTTCCGACGATCGGTGAATGGTATCCGGCTGCCGGCGCCTTGGCGAAAATCGGTAAGCTCGCCGCCAGGGATTGCCTATGGGAACTCACCAAGGAAAACTCCGCCCAGCGCCGCGATTGCTTCTGCTGGGTCATCGGCAAGGTTGAAGGCCCAGAAGTTGGCCGCTTCGTGCTGATGCTGGCGCTCGCCAAGGAGACCGACGCGAAGCGCAAGGCCCGGCTAGAAGCGGCCGTCCCCGTCTTCGAGGAACTGTTCCCGCTCAAACAACCCGACCGGCGTAATTACCGTCCGCGAGACGAACGGGACTGATGAAGACGTCCGGGCCAAGTAACCGCCGCCAAGGCGACCCCCAGTTTTAGGAGGACGGTGAGATGAACGCGAAACGGTTCCCGGTTATCGTGATCTGGTTGTTGCTTTCCGCCGGAGGGTCGGCTATGGCACAACAAATCAATCTCGATGAACTCCGTTCCAAGGATGTTCACACCAATGCACATGCTGTTTCGCAACTATGTGTTCTAAACCGCGATGCCGTTCGGATAAACATTGAAATCTTGACGAAATCGAAAGGCAAGCTGGAGATAGCCGACCGGCGCGAGGTTGCTTTCACATTACTCGGCACGGTCCGCGATCCACATGCCGTGAATGCTCTGTGCAAGTGCATCGAACTCCGCACGTTTGTGGTCTCAGTGGGCGAGCTCCGCCCCGTGAATGTTGGTGACTACTATCCCGCCGCCGGCGCCTTGGCGAAGATTGGTAAGCCCGCGATCTTCCATTGCGTTGGCGCGCTCAAGCAGGAAGGCTCCGCCCAGCGCCGCGATTGCTTCTGCTGGGTCATCGGCGCCGTGGAAGGCCCGGAGGTCGGCCGCTTCGTGCTGATGCTGGCGCTCGCCAAGGAGACCGACGCGAAGCGCAAGGCCCGGCTGCAGGAGGCCGTCCCCGTCTTCGAGGAGCTGTTCCCGCTCAAACAACCCGACCGGCGTAATTACCGTCCGCGAGACGAACGGGACTGATCTCATAATAATGGGGTGATTAAAGGAAATCTATTGAGAACGGGGGTCTTGTGTTGACACTAAAGTGATAGGAGGTCTCTATGAAGGCTCGTATCTTGATGGCAATTGCGTTTGGATCGATGGTCACATTGGCGATCATGTTTGCGTTCAATGCTCCAAGTGGAGACACGATTGCGAGTACCGACGTGCAGCCAAGCGATGTGCAGCCAACCGATGTGCAGCCAACCAATCTTGCCTCCGATGATAACGACCTGCGTTGGAAAACGGCCAGCGCCATTGGGTTGGCACACTGGGAGGCGACCAAGCAAGCGATTCAAATCGTGGAGCAAGGGCAAGGTAAGATGACACTTACGGATAAGCGCCGGCCGGCCATTCGGGTACTTGGAGTGCTGCGCGACCCTGCCGCCATTCCCGTACTCTGCAGTGCCGTCGATTTGCACGACCCGCTCGACTTTGTTTCGGAGTCTGGTGGCCCGTTCATCGGAGATTACTATCCGGCTGCCGGCGCGTTGGTGGAAATCGGTAAAAAGGCGGCCAACGCTTGTGTCCATGAGTTGGGGAGAAATATATCGGACCAGCGCCGCGAGTGTTTATGCTGGGTGATCGGCCGCGTCGAAGGACCCCAGGTCGGCCGCTTCGTATTGAAGCTGGTCATCGACCGAGAAAACGACAAATGGCGCAAGGCCCGGCTGAACGAGGCCCTGTCGGTCTTGGAGAAGTTGTTTCCGCTGGTGGAAGACGTCCCGGCCAAATAACCCCCGCCAAGGCGACCCCCAGTTTTAGGAGGACGGTGAGATGAACGCAAAACGGTTCCTGGTTATCGTGATCTGGTTGTTGCTGTCCGCCGGAGGGTCGGCTATGGCACAACATATCAGTCTCGATGATCTCCGCTCCAAGAATGTTCACACGAGTGCAAAGGCTGATGCGCAATTGCGCCAACTAAACCGCGATGCCGTTCAGATATGTATTGAAATCTTGAAGCAATCGCAAGGCAAGCTGGAGCCTGCCGACCGACGCGTGGTTGCTTTCAGGGTTCTTGGGGCGCTCCGCGATAAACGTGCCGTGAATGCTCTGTGTAAGCACATTGAACTCCGCGCGACATTCGCGCTGGCGAGCGAAGGTCGCCTTCCGACGATCGGTGAATGGTATCCGGCTGCCGGCGCCTTGGCGAAAATCGGTAAGCTCGCCGCCAGGGATTGCCTATGGGAACTCACCAAGGAAAACTCCGCCCAGCGCCGCGAGTGTTTCTGCTGGGTCATCGGCAAGGTTGAAGGCCCAGAAGTCGGCCGCTTCGTGCTGATGCTGGCGCTCGCCAAGGAGACCGACGCGAAGCGCAAGGCCCGGCTAGAAGCCGCCGTTCCCGTCTTCGAGGAACTGTTCCCGCTCAAACAACCCGACCGGCGTAATTACCGTCCGCGAGACGAACGTGACTGATCTCGTTTCAATGCGGCTTTGCACGTCCATCTCGACCCGATTACGATGACAATAGCACCACGAACCAGCCAGGACGGCCGAACGATTTCTCGACAAGGACAATAATGAAGTCACAGCGGAGGCGACAACGCTTAGCGGGCGGCGCTCTATGCCCTTCCCCTCGGCCGCCCCGGTACGGGATAATGCAGTCATGTCCACCACCACCCAACCCCCGAAACCCAAGCGCCGCTGGTATCAGTTCAGCCTGAAGACTGGGGATGCCATGAAACGAATGACACGTGGTATGCTGCCCATCGTTTTGCTACTGTTCGTTGGCACGTCGATGTACTCGGCGGAGCGAGAGAACGGGCAAAAAGCCAGCAAGGTCGCGGCGCCTCAGCCGGACTCTCAAATCGCCAAGTGGATTTCGCAGCTCGATGACGATGAATTCAAAATCCGCGAACAGGCCCAGCAGGCGCTGACCAAGGCCGGCTTGAAAGCGCTACCGGCAGTGCTCAAGGCAACGGAGAGCAAGCGGGTAGAGGTCCGCAATCGAGCGTTCGAGATTCTGTTTGCGCTTTCAAAATCAGACGATAAGCCCACAGCGAATGCCGTGCGGACAGCCTTGGAAGAAATCCTGGAGTCGCAAGATCGCCGTCGCGTGGCACAAGCAAAGAGGATTCTCGAATACACGACAGTCCGCGCCAAGCAGGCTATGGCCGTAATCAAGAAACTGAGGGGACGAGTTGCGCTTGGTAGACACAAGGCGGTGTTGGGGGTGATTCTCAAGGGCCGCGCCGTGAACGACGCTACACTGGAGCACTTGAAAGAGCTGACGAAGCTTCAATTCCTGTACCTCAGCGGCACTCAGGTCACCGACGCGGGACTGGAGCATCTCAAGGGGCTGTCCAATCTCAAATTATTGTTGCTCGGAAATACGAAGGTTACCGACGCTGGACTTGTCCACCTGAAAGGGCTGACCAAGCTTCAATACCTGGATGTGTTTCTTACCCACGTCACGGCCGATGGCGTCAAGAAACTCCAGCAGGCGTTGCCGAACTGCAAGATTCGTCGCCATTTCTAGCTTCAGCAGCAGGCGTTTGATCTCGCTGTAGCGGTCATTTACGGTTCCTTTTCTTTGGGGAAGTCGGTGCCACCCAATGATCCTGAAGGGCGAAAAGATGGATGGCCCCAATCGCCCGGGCAAGCTCCGCTGCGGTCCATCGACCCGCCCGGGATCGACGCGAGGCGTCTGAAGGGAGGCCGGAAAGCAGCTTCTCCGCGCGATCATTAGCTCAAGGGCACTTGTCTTTGAGCGGCAAGGCGCTAGCCGCCGGTAAATCTACGTTACGTTTTCCCGCACAAAACCCGCGGCTAGCGCCTTGCGGCTCACCGAAGCTATGCCTGAGAGGCGGCAACTCCATCTGGCCCCGCCGAAACCCCGCTATGCACCGCCGGGTATAGAATCGGGGGCCGGTCTATATTCGGTCCAAAAATCGCCCCGCGAGCCCCCCGAAAAACAGCTCACGGGTCGTTGTTACCCCGGCGAAAAAACCTACAATTTACGGTTACTGCCGGCTAGCTGGTTTCCACGTCCTCGGACATCCGGGCCGGCTGCCGTGTTGAGCGACGTTGTCATTTTCTCTGTTCATGAAAAGGACTGCCATGTTACGCCCTCTGTCGATCCGTCGCCGTGGCTTGTGGGCCGCTGCCGTGTTGAGTGTTGCCTTGGTCGGTGTGCTGCTTCCCAGTCGGATGTTCGCTCAGAAATCGCTGCGCGAGACCACTTCGCTGGAGTTCGTTCCTGCCGATGTGTCGTTTTACGCTTCGTCGCTGCGTAACCGAGAGAAGTTCGAGGCATTCGTGGGCAGCAAGGCGTTTGCCGCGATCCAGAAAATGCCGATGGTGAAGATGGGCATCGCGATGGCGATGGCGCAGTTAAACGGCGGGCCAAGTGCCAAAGATGTCGAGGGCGCCGAACCGGGGCCCGGCGGGCCGCTGAGCTTGATCAAACCGCTGTTGAAGGATCGGAAGCTGCTCGAATTGCTCATGGACATGGCCTCGGACGAGATATTCGTTTACGGCGACCAGGAATATGGCAATTTGCTCCAGCTTTATTCGCAGGTTACCAGCGAGATCAACGCGGCCCAATATGAGAGGCTCTTTTCCGGAAACTTCGATCCGGGCGATGATCCGATGCAGCCGTATCGCGCGGCGCTGCGCAAATTGAATAAGGACATCGATAAGCTGAAAGTGCCGACCACCGTGATCGGCTTTCGCATCAAGAATACCGACAACGCCGCGGCACAACTGGCGCGGCTGGAAAAACTGATCGCCGGCGCGGCCGCCGAACAACCGCTGTTGAAAAAATCCTTCAAGCGGGAAAAGATTGGCGACACGGAGTTTCTCGTAATCCGCGGAGACGGATCGATGATTCCTTGGGACGAGATACCATGGGCGGCCATCGAGGAGAATGAAGGCGAATTCGACGCGATCGTCGCTAAGATCAAAAAACTCACGGTCGCCGTCAGTCTCGGTGTCCACGGAAATTACCTGCTGCTCTCGATTGCCCCCGGAACCGATCACCTGCTGGCCCTGGGCAAGGGCAAGCTGCTGATCGATCGGCCGGAGATGGCCCCGCTGCTCAAGGCCGCCGGCAAGCGAATCTCGGCGATGGGCTACGTCAGCGATCATTACGCCAGATCGGCTGGCGGCGGAATGCAGTCGATCGATGCCGTCCTCAACGGGGCCATGAAGGGGATCAGCCGCAACATCGAAATCGACGGCGATCTTAAGAAGGGCCTGGAGGTCGACTTGGTATTGCTCCGCAAAGACATTCTGAGCTTTATCCCAAAAGCGGCCGGCATGACGAGCTATGCCTTTATGACCGACCGGGGCTTCGAGGGCTACCTCTACAATCGTAGCGAGGATCTTTACGGCGATGGCTCGAAGCGGCTCAGCATTCTCGACCACGTGGGCGGAAGCCCGCTGTTTTTTTTCGCCGGACGCCAGAAGTATTCCACGCGGGGATACGACACGATGATCAAGTGGATCAAGAAGGGGAAGTTCTATTTTGAAGCGATCGTGCTGGACGAATTGGACGACGACGAATCCGACCAATACGAGGTGTTCGTCGAGACGTTCGAGCCGCTGCTGAAGCGGGCCCATCGGACGACGCGCGACAAGCTGATGCCTGCGCTCAAGGACGGCCAAGTGGCCCTGGTTTTCGACGGCAGTCTAAAGGCCAAGCAGTGGGCCAGCAACATGCCGCCAGCCAAGACACCGTTGGCGCTGCCGGCCATTGCCTTGGTGCGCGGCGTGAGCAACGCGCCGCTGTTGAAGGAGGCGATGCACGAGTATGTCGCGATCGCCAAGGAAACGGTCGAAGCGGCCCGCGAGCTTGCCGACGGCGAGATCCCGGATTTTGAATTCCCCGAGTTGCGGACGCGAAAATTCGGAAAGGGCGACAATACGTTCGAGGTCTTTTACTACAAGGTGCCGAAATTTCCTAAGAGCGGTGGCCCTGACCGGCTGAAGTTCGAGAAAAAGTTGTTCAGGGAAGACGGCGACGACGGCGACGAAGACCAAGAATATGTGACCGTGCATAAGTGGCTCGCGCCCAACGTCGGGCTGAGCAGTAAGTTCGCCGTTCTGTCCTTCATGCCGCGGCACACGAAGAAACTCCTGGAGAGCCAGTCGTTGTCGATCAACAGCGGGCCGCTGGCTCGGCGAAACCAGCCGCTCGTTTCAGCGTCGTACGTCAACTGGGCGGGAATGGTCGATCTTGCCCTGCCCTGGATCGATTACGGCTTCGACATGGCCCGGCAAGCCAGGCAGGAGGAGTTGGCCGAATTCGGCGTCGATCCAGACGCCAAGATAGGGGACATCGCCAAGCAGGAAGACGCCAAACAAGAGGCGATCCGCAGTCAGGTTCACGAGGTGGCCAACATCCTCAAGTGCTTTCGCGACTACTCCAGCGTCACCTACCAAGACGCGGCGGGCAACAACGTGACGCACTACGAGGTGCGTATCCAAGATCTGCCGTAAGCCCGGCGGCCGGCCGAGACAGCGATCGATCGCGTGGCACCGGCGTCTCGCTGGTGTTGCAGTGGCGCGCGTCAACGGCACTCGGGAAGGCCCCGACGCGCGGAAGTGCTCGGAGCGTGCGTATCCGCCCGGCCGTTCTTAAACGTCGCGGCACTCTTGCCAACTCGTTTCTCGTCGTCGCGTTGCGTCGATGACACGAAAAACAGGCTGTCAATCAGCCGCCGGGCGTTAGCCCCCGGTTATCGTCGCACCAACCGAGGGCTAGCGCCCCGCGGCTGATGAATCGTCCAGGCTATCGCTCGTGCGGCACGACATTTGCGACCTGATTTGCAACCTGTTCAGTCGTTTCTCTCGTTCGGCTAGCGCGTTTCGCGCGGCGGGCTTGCTTCTGGTAAGCCTTGTTGCCGTCGTCCGTTCGACTGAATCCTTCCTTGTTGACCCCTAGGTAAAGAGCTGCCATGAAACAAATCGACGAAGCACGGTTGGAATCGGACCTTGGATATCGCTTTGATTACCTGACAGAATTCATCGGGTTCGGCGAAGACGATATTGCGGCGATCCACGCGGCGGCCGAACATATTGGCCCCGTCGTGCCGGCGCTGGTCGACGCCGTTTACGACAAACTCTTTTCCTACGATGCAACCAAGCGGCATTTCGTGCCACGTCAGTCGGGCTACGAAGGGCCGGTTCCGGACGACATCGCGTCGCTCTCCCAAGATCACGCGATGATCCAATTCCGCAAGCAACACCTCGGTCGTTACTTTACCCGACTGGTGACCGAGGCCTACGACGGAAAAATGGTTGCCTATCTCGATATGGTAGGGAAAATGCACACTCCCGCGGCCGGCAGTGCGATGCTCGACGTGCCGCTGGTTCAGATGAACGCCCTGATGGGCTTCGTCGCCGACGCACTCCTCTCAACCATTCTCAACCTCGGGCTAGACACCGACACAACCACGCGCACGGTCCGCGCGTTCAACAAGCTGCTCTGGCTACAAAACGACCTCATCACCCGACACTATCAGCGGCCGCCCTGCGGAAACCCGCCCGTGTATTCGGAGTGATGCGTTTGTCGCATGGTTTCGGCGCGGCCTAATAGGTTCTTCTTCGGCACCAGCAGCCGCGGCTGTAGGTTGTAAGAAAAGCTGCGGGTGTCGCGCAGCTCGCCGGGGACGAAGTTTTCGCTCACCAGATCAAACGGCGGAATTTCGTACCATGGCGGACGCACGGGCTGCTGCACGGTGAGCGTCTCGTAACCATCCTTGGCGAGGCGGATTTCGTGCGTGCCGTAAAAGCGGAAATGGGTTGCGACCGGCGTCGTGCCGACCTCGCGATCGTTGATCCAGACCGTCGCCCCCGGCGGATTGCTATTGATAAACATCCGCCGCTGCACACAGCCGACCTGGGCCAGGCAGAGCAAGACGGCGAGCAGCAGGTAGACGTTGTGACCGGCCGAACGAGTGTTTCGCTGACGATTCATGGCGAGGCGAGCCCCGGGGCGCCAGCCCTCCTTATACAACACATCTTTTAAGAGACATTGGTTGGCCATCCGTCGAGATAATTTGGATATGCTAGTTGGACAGCGCCACTTTTCTCCCGAAAGAGCACGATGAAGATGGTGAACAGAAGCTTTACTTCCACGAATACAGAGCCACGACACAAGTCGAGCCCTTCCACTCCTTTGCGAACTTCGTGACCTTCTGTTCAATCCCTTCTGTTTGAAGTGACAGACGTTTCGTCGAAGAAGGGGCGAACGCGAATGTTTGAACAGAAGGGCACGAAGGTCGCAAAGGACGGGTGGAGGACCGGAAATCCGTGTGTCCAGTTCGTTGCAACTCGAAGCACATTCAGACCTTAATCGTGCTATCACAGCCCAAAGTGGTGCTGTCCAATTAGATAGGGTGTGGCAGCACGATAGCATAGCTGACCATGCAATGCGGGCATCTTTCCGCTTTGACTCACCTTCGCGGATTGAAGCTTCCATCTTGTCTTTTGCGATCTGAAAAAAATGGGTTGTATAAAGAGGGCGTTAGCCGGGGGGTAATACGGACCGCGGGTAGAAGTCGAAGCCGATCAATGACTCACCGTCGGCCTAACGGCCGACGCTCGCCGGACGCCTCAATTCATTCTTGAACACCCAGCGAAGCCCGCAGAGTATAGGAACCACCCAGCGAGACGGCCAGAGCGAATCGGCCAAAGGACTATTTCGGGTTCTAGGCAGGCCAGCTAGAATGGGAAGCTGGCACTGACCCCACAAACTCCTGCGCCGCGCCTCTGGCATGGAAAAAATCACGACAGAACAGGGTCTCCAATACGTCACCCAGACCGACGTCGGGCTGCGGCGGGCCAATAATCAGGACGCCATGGGCGTGATGATGGCCGGGGACGTGGCCCACTGGGCTCGGCGAGGGCACATTTTTCTGGTCGCCGACGGGATGGGTGCTCACGCCGCCGGCGAGCTGGCCAGCAAGATGGCGGCCGACGGCGTTCCGCACACCTATTCCAAGCTGCTCGATCTGGCCCCGCCCGATGCGATTCGCCAGGCCATCATCGAGACCAACCAGCAAATCTACAACCGCGGACACGACGACCCTGAATTCCACGGCATGGGCACAACATGTAGTGCCCTGCTCATCGTGCCGCAGGGAGCGTTGGTGGCCCACGTCGGCGACAGCCGGGTGTATCGGCTGCGCGGCGAGTTGTACGAGCAGTTGACGTTCGACCACAGCCTGGTGTGGGAATTGCAAAAGGCCGGTCAGTTTGGCGAAGACGAAACGCCCGCGCACGTTCCCAAAAATATCATTACGCGCTCGCTCGGGCCGAACGCCGGCGTTCACGTCGATCTGGAAGGGCCGTTTGCGCTGGAACTTGACGACATCTTCCTGCTATGCAGCGACGGGCTGAGCGGGCAGGTGAGCGACGAGGAGATGGGCAACGTGCTTGGCGCGCTGCCGCTCGACGAAGCCGCCCAAGCGCTCATCGACATCGGCAACCTGCGGGGCGGACCGGACAACATCACGCTGTTGCTGATTCGTGTTGTCGAGCAGGACATCACGCGATACGCCGCCGAGCCGTTCACCGTGGCCAGCGAAGAGGCCCACCGCCCCGCGCTGCATCCGGCCGTGTGGATCACTCTGGGCGTGTGCCTGCTGGTGACGGCCGGGCTGTTCGTCGCCAAACAATGGTGGCCGACGGTGTTAGCCGGCGCCGCGGCTGCCGCGACCGCCGCGCTGGCCATCGCTAAGAAGCTTGGCCCGCGCACCGTGCATGGCTATCACGTTGCCGGCGGCCACCTTGGCGAGGGACCGCATCGCAAAGCCGGCGCGAAGCCGACCGCAGCGTCGCTGCGGAAGTTTTCCGACATGACCGTCCATCTTCGCAAGGTCGCCGAGCAGCAAAATTGGGAAGTCGAGTGGGATGACTTCAACCGCTTGGAAGCCGGCGCCAAATCCGCCGCCGAAAAACAAGATTACCAGGGCGCCGTCGCCGAATACTGCCGGGCCATCAGCAGCATGATGGAACAGTTGCGCCCATAAAGCCACTTCATAAAGCCACTTCATAAAGCCGCGACCGTTGGTCGCGCCCAGCAGCGGAATTCGCCAGAATTCGGGTCTGGGGGCTCGTCGCTTGTCAAACTGGCGACGCGGCCCTGACGGCCAATTCATCATTCATCATTCATCATTCATCATTCATCATTTGTCATTTGTCATTTGTCATTTGTCATTTGTCATTTGTCATTTGTCATTTACGATGGCGCGTAGCCTAACCGCTCACGACCGCCACGCGCAGCGGCCTGGTTTTGATGGCGTGCTGAAAGGCTCGCTCGGCTTCGACCAGCGGGAACGTCTCCGTCACCAACTCATCGAACGGGTAGCGGTGGTGGTTCTCCGCCAGAAAGGCGACCGCCCGGCTCAAGTCCTGCGGCGCGTAGTTGTGAACGCCGTGGATGCTCAACCAGCGGCGGACGATTTGCTCGGCACTCAGCGACACGGGCGGGCCGGGAAACACGGCGCCGACCAGCACGTATCGCCCGCCGATCCGCAGCAGCGGCAGGCCCGCTTCGATGGCGCCCGCGGAGCCGGATAGTTCGATGGCAAGATCGACGCCGCGCCCGTCGGTGAGCTCTTCTACGGTGGTTCCCAGTGCCTCGGCACCTTGCGCAACGCACACGCAGCGAGTGGCCCCGAACCGCTTTGCCAGTTCAAGACGATTCTCGTCGACGTCGCAGACGATCACCTCGCTCGCGCCACCGCTATTCGCCAGCGCACAAGCCGCCAGCCCCAGCATTCCGGCGCCCTGGATCAGCACGGTCTGATCTGAACACCCGCCGCCGACCCGCAGCGCCGCCGTCACGGTCGCCGTTGCGCAATTGGCGGGGCAGGCCACGAGGTCGGGCAGCGCTTCGGGCAGCGAGACGATCGCCGTGCCGGGGGCCAGATGACAGAATTCTGCTAATCCGCCGCTGAGCGGATGACGCTCGTTGATGGCCTCGTGGCCGTATTTGAACAGCCGCTCACACTTTTGCGGCAGATCGCGCTGGCAGAAAAAACACCGCCCACAACTGGCGGCGATCGACCAGGTGACCCGCTGGCCGATTTGCAGCGGCACACGGCGATCGTCGCAGACCGGATCGCCGGGTCCAAGCGCCTCGACGCGGCCGATGATTTCGTGCCCCAACACGGTCGGTGTGGGCGTCGGGCGGCGTCCCTGGTAAGTGTGCAAATCGCTGCCGCAGAGCGTCGCGCAGGAGATGCGCACGAGCACCTCGCCCACCGCCAATTCCGGCAGCGCGAAGCGGCGCAGCTCCAGCGGCCGGCCGGCGGCATGAAACACAGCGGCGAGCGAGTCGGCGGCGATGGCACTATCTCCGGATGAACAGCGAAATAAGACCACTCAGCAAACATGCTACCGCGACCACCAGAAAAACCAAGGCCGTGTTGTCGTAGTGGTCGATCAGCCAACCGATCAAAGGCTCGCCCAATCCGGCGAACGTGTAGGCAAACGCGTTCATGACCCCGGTTCCCGTTCCGGATCGCTGCCGGCCGAGCAGATCGGGGCAGAGCGCCCAAAACGCGGCCTGCGGACCGTAAGCGAAGAAGCCACACAGGAACAGCACGGGAATTCCCATCAGATACAGCAGCGGGATTCCAGCCCATTCGCCGCTCGGCAGAAGGAACATCACCAGCGACGCGACGGCCGCCAGCATCATGAACAGCGAAATGACGCGGCTGCGATTCGAGCCAAACAGGTGGTCCGACATCCAACCCGCGGTCATCGCCCCCAGCGCCATCCCAATCGGCAGCGCGACGCTGATCCATTTGTCCGGCGAATTCTTCCAGTCGTCGCCGAGAAAGTGAACGGGCACCCAAACGAGCAGGCCGTAACGGGCCAAGTTCTGAAAACCGATCGCCGTGCTAGCGACCATGAAACGCCAGTTCGAGAATACCGCGCGGTAACGCTCGATCGATGTCTCCGCCGCCGAGCTTGAGCCGTCGATTACCGGCGGCGCAACGGTTTCGCTTTGCTCGCCGTCGCCTCGATCGTCCGCCGGTTCGTCATCCACAGGCGCGAAGCCGAGGTCTTCTGGCCGATCTCGAACCAGCACGTAATAGGCCACGCCGCCGACCAGCAACAGCAGCACGGGGAGACGGAAAATCAATCGCCAACCCAGATGATACTCCAGGATCAGCAACGACGTCACGAAGGCCAGCACCGATGACATGCCGGCAGCAAACACATACAGCCCGTACACCATTCCGCGCTCGGTGCGACTCCACCAGTTAGACAAGACCCGACCGCCGGGCGCCCAGCCCAGCGACTGCGCGTAACCGTTCGCCGCCCAGGGGACCAACAGCGTGGGAAGGTTCGAGCCGAAGCTGACGACCCAGTTCAGCCCGCAAGACAGCAGAGCCCCCAGACTCATCATCCGCCGTCCGCCGAATTTGTCGGCCAGATTGCCGTTGATCGCCTGGCCGAGGGCGTAACTCCAAAGCAACGCGGTGCTGGCCCAGCCGAGCGTCGCCTTGCTGATATCCAGCTCTTCCTCAATGCCGGGAATCGCAAATCCGAAGGTTTGGCGGCCCGTGTAGAAGAAGAAGTAGCAGAACATCGTGGCCAACAGCATTCGCCACTGGGCAAAGCGAAACGACGTGGAGCAGTTCATCGGTGGGCTCCGTGCGGACGGTCGCGTAGGTTATGCTTCAGCATAACAGAACCAACTCAACGTCACCGCGCTCGCAGTGTTATGCTGAAGCATAACCTACGCCGCGTCGCGTTGGCGTCGGTCTGTGGGATGCGCGTGCGTGTCGGACTCCTCGCACACCTGCAGCAGCCGCTCGACGTATTGCTTGGCCGTGAGGTATTCGTGCAGATAGCCGGACAGCTTTTTTGCCCGGGGCCAAAGATATTTCCAACGCAGGTGATAGCCCAGGTCGCCGTGACGGGACAGCGCCGTCATGGTCTGCCGGTAGCCGTCGGGATCGACCTCCCGCACGACCGTGTCGGTGCGGCCCAGCAACATTTGCAGGTTCGGATCGTCATCGGTCGAATGTCGCCAGAGCAGCTCGAAGCCGCAGCGGCGGGCCATGCCGATCAGGGTCGTCGGCGTGAAGTTGTGGATGTGGGCGAAGTGAAACATCCGGTTACGACGGGCGAACGGGGCCGCCAGATTCGGACACTCGACGTACAGCCGGCCGCCCGGCTTGAGCATCGCGCGGATGTGCTCCAGGGCCGCTCGCGGCGAGCGGAAGTGTTCGATCACGTGGACCAGCAACACCACGTCGTGCGTCGGCTCGGCCGGCAGGTCGAGCAGGAATTGATCCTCGACCTTGGCGTGCAATCGATCGACAGAGAACTGTTGAAAACCGCCACCCGGCTCGATGCCGGTCGCATCGTATCCGGCCAACTCAAACGACTTGACGGTGCAGCCGATTCCCGCACCGACCTCGAACACGCTCTGGTGCTGCTCGATCATCGGCGAGAGCTGCCTGAGAATTCGCTGCCCGCCTTGCCAGGCCCGCATCACCCGCCGGTCCGACGGGGTTACCTCTTGGTGATATTCGCGGCGGTAATCCGAGGCGTAGAATTCGTTCAGTTCCGCTTCGCTGGGAATCTCGGCGTGGGCCACGAGACCGCAATGGGTGCAGACCGAGGTGTGCAGCTCGCGCCGTTTGCGGTCTAAACGGCCGATCAACTCGAAGCTGGTGCGACCACATAAATCGCAACATTTCTGTAAGAAATCGTCCGTAGCGGGAAGAAGCGGCGGGGAATTAGCGGTTTCTTGGCGGGGCATATTCACGGTCATCGGCTCGCGGGCGTCGGCAAAACTGGAAAGCCGGCGAAGGGTAGTTAAATTGGGAGGGAACGTCAAGTTCAGCTGTGATCAGCCTGACGCGCAAGAATGGGTTTAAATCGATTCCCGTCGCTTGCGCATTTCGATATCGCGCTGTTCTTTCCGCTACTCACTTGCCCACCCGCTTTCGCGGGGGTACGATGCTGGGGCGTGTATCGTCTCGAAAACGGTTGAAGTTGCCAGACGCCGGTTCGGCAGAATGACGTCAGGCGTGAATCAAACCCATGCTTGACAAAATCCCCGAAGCCGGCCGTGATCGCCTTGTCCAGGTATTTGAATACCTGAAGGCGCTGAACGAACATCGTAATCCGGCAATACGCCACATTGACGATCAGCCGTGGCACATGTGGTTGGATAGACTGCCAGATCATCACGCCATCAAGCGCATTACGCCGCTGGTCGTTGATGCTCCGGACGATCCCGTCGATGCTCCTCCCGGTTCGCCCGAGGATGAGTTTTTACTGCGAGTTCGTCGCCCAAAATTGACGAAGGCACCAACGCCGCCGGTAGCGATTCGGACTTGGCTGAAAGATGGCTGGGAAGACCCCGGAAATGGCGAGGTCCATTGTCGTGAGTTCGCCAACGAGATCGATGCAAAGGGTGACACACAAGTCATTCGATTCGAGGAAGATCCCGAACGTCCTCGCCTGCTTTCGCAATGGCGAGACGAGCGAGAGCGGTGGCGAAATAGCGAATTGCCCGCCCGCGATGCGATGAAAGTGTTCGAGCGCCTCTACGAACTTCACGGGCGATTGGAGCGAGAGGCGGAGCGGCTCGACTTGGTGATCGGAGACGGACTTCTGAGTTGGCGACGCGACGAAGGCAGCGTATTTCATCCGGTGCTCCTGCAGCGGGTGCAATTGCTATTTGATCCCAAGATACCCCAGTTCACGGTCATCGACGTCGACAGCGACGTGGAACTCTACACAGGTTTACTCCAGTCGATAGAAGAGGTGGATAGCGCTGTACTCGCCCAACGTCGCGACGATTTGGAGCAGAACGCCTGCCATCCACTCGCCGAAGAAGCGTCGGCATTTCTCCGCGGACTGGCCGGTTCGTTGACCGCGCGAGGGACGTTTTTCGATGATGGCCGTCCCCCGACAGAAAGCGAGCATCCGCTCATCGGACGCTACCCGGTACTCTACTTGAGAACACGAACGCTGGGGTTCAGCCGAGCGATCGAACAGGTTTTGGACCGCTTGACAAAGCGGTCCGACTTCTGTGGTGGGCTGCTAAACGTCGTCGGTGTCGAATGCGCCCCAGCCTCACCGGAGCATGACGCCGAGGAGTCGCCGCCCAACACGCGGGAGATCGCCCAACGCGACATTCTGTTTGGAAAAGAGGCAAACGCCGAGCAGATACGCATTGCCCAACGCCTCAAGCAGCACGGCTCGGTGCTCGTGCAAGGACCGCCGGGAACGGGGAAAAGCCACACCATCGCCAACCTCATCGGTCACTTGCTGGCACAAGGGAAGAGCGTTTTGGTCACGAGCCATACGACCAAGGCGCTGCGGGTGCTTGGAAATCACATCGTTGAGGAGTTGCAACCTCTTTGCGTAAGCGTGTTGGATAGCGATTTGCGGAGCCGGCGGGAATTGGAGCGTTCCGTAGAAAAAATCAGCGAGCGACTTAGCAATTCCGACGCTGCCGCTCTCGAAGCCGAAGCCGATTCCCTGGAATCGACGCGCAACGAAATGATATCGCGACTGGAGAAATTACGGTCCGAGTTGCTCCATGCCCGCACGGACGAGTATCGCGAGTTGGTGATCGCGGGAACAAGCTACTCTCCATCAAACGCCGCCAGAAAAGTTGCGCAGGGCAAAGAGCAGGATCATTGGATTCCCGGCCCAATCGCTCTCGGCGAACCGCTGCCGCTCTCGAATGGAGAATTGATCGAGCTTTACGCAACGAACAGCGAAACAACCGAGGACGACGACCTCCACATTGAGACGCCGCTGCCGCAGGCGGAAGATTTGATCTCGCCGGAAGAGTTTGAGCAGATGGTGACGCTCAAGAATGAACTGACAGCAAGCCCCCAGTTACACGACGAATCACACTGGGACGGCTCGCAATTCACCACGGGCGGTCTTCGACAACTGGAAGCGATTGTCGAGCGGTTTCGGGTCACCGTCGCTGAAATCGAAAAGATGCAGCCCTGGCAGTTAGCTGCGATAGACGCCGGGCGAATCGGCGCGGGACGACGAGAAACATGGGATCACCTCATCGGAAAGATCGGAGAAACGGTCAAGCTCGCGTCCGACGCGCATGGAGAGATCGTACAATACTCGCCCGAACTGTCAGACGACATGCCGCTGGAGCAGCAGCGAAGATTTGCAGCAGAGATTTGCACTCATCTCAAATCTCATGTTCACCTCAGTTGGCTCTCACGGATGCTCCATCCCAATTGGAAGCGAGCCATTGGGGCATGGCGTGTTGCGGGGCAGACTCCCGCAGTCGCAGACCACTTTTCCGCCATCGAAAAGCAAGCGACGCTGCAACTTGCTCGTAGCGACTTGGCATTACTCTGGGACGGGCTGATCGGCAAGCGTTCGAGTCAATTCGCCGACGATCTGGGCGACCAACTAGAACAGTTTTGCCTGCAATCCGTCGGAGCTATTCGTGATGCGACGCTTTGGTGGTCAAACCGTTGGCGGCCCCTTGTTGACGAGCTTGCGGGTCTTGGATTCGACTGGGATGCTTTCTTGAATCAACAGCCGCCCGTACTCGGAGAGCATGGCGCGCTGAAGCGGGTCGTCGCCGCCGTAAACGACCGGCTCCTCGATCACCTCGATTCCAAAGCGCGCCAACTGCGCGGCGTCTATCTGAAAAACCAATTACGGCAGAGCGCCGACAAGCTGGACGAATTCGACCGGCCCGAGATGCACGCCGCCCGTCGAGCGATCGAGCAGAACGACGTGGACGGTTTTCGGCAAGCCTACACGCGGCTCCTGGACGCCTCGCGGCGACGCGCGCGGGCCCTTCGTCGCCGTGAATTGTTGTCTCGGCTGGAGCGAAAAAATGACAGCGGAGTTCCGGTTGCCGAAGCATGGGCATCGCACATTCGCAATCGGCTTGATCCTCACGGCGCCCAGAGGCTTCCCGGCGATCCCGCGACCGCTTGGGAGTGGAGGCAGCTCAACGATGAACTGGATCGACGCTCGCCAGTCGATATCGAAGAATTGACCGACCAGATCGCGCAGCTTCAGAATCGCATCAGAGAAGAAACCGTGCAGCTGATTGATCGCCGTGCGTGGGCGGCGCAAGTTCGCAGAACGTCGCTGTCCCAACGGCAAGCACTGGTAGGCTGGCTCGATATCGTGCGTCGCATCAAGAAAGGATTCGGTAAGCGAGTACCGCTACTTCGACGAGAGGCACGAAAGCGAATGGGCGAGTGTCGCGACGCCGTGCCAGTGTGGATTATGCCAC
>JADFKK010000189.1 GCA_022564995.1 Planctomycetota bacterium
AATGCCATGGCTGCTGCGCTCCTTCGCTTGGCTTGTTGAACAAACCTATCAAGTACAAGGGGCGTAGCAGTTTTTCAATACGAATTTCCCCCAATTTCACCAAACGCACAAGTTTTCATCAGCCCAGCGTTAGCCCCCGGTTGGCGCGACGATAACCGGGGGCTAACGCCCTGCGGCTGATTACGACGCCTCCAACTTTCCCTAGTCCCCAGCCCCTAACTCCTAACTCCTAACTCCTGGCTCCTGGCTCCTCCCTATCGCACGGTTACAAAATCGTTATGGTTCAACAACACATGCACCAGATTCTCCTTGGCCCGCAGCTTCGGATCGTCCGAGGGCTTGGTGCCGGCGGTGGCTTTGCCGGAGAAGGTGGTGAGGTTTTTTTTATCGGCCAGCCGGGCCGCTTGAGCGCTGAGGAAGTCCCGGCAGAATCGAAGTTCCTGCGAGTTCGGCTTGCGCGAGAGGACTTGCTCGAAGGCGATCGTGATGAACACGTCGCTCTGGCCCTGCTTGTTCGCCGCTTCGCCGGCCAGCTTGCGAGCCAACAGGCGCGAGTGCTCAAACGACAGCCGGCTGTTGGCCAACGCCAGGGCCTGCTGCGGCACGATGCTCTCGGAACGGCGGTAACACTCGTTGACGCTGGCCCCGTCGAACAATTCCAAGAATTTCATCTGTTTCTCGTAAGCGTGGCGAAAATAAACGCTACGGCGACGGATCGATTGACCGAGCTTCTGGTCGATCTCCGGCCCGCCCATCGCAAAATCGAGATTGCCGGCCACGTGCAAGACGCTATCGCGGATCGCCTCGGCCTCGAGCCGCCGGCTGCTGGTCCGCCACAGAAAATGATTGTCGGGATCGATCTTGCGATTGGCCGCGGAGCCATCCTGATCGGCCGACGTGCGACGATAGGCGTCTGACGTGACGATCAGCCGATGCAGATGCTTCATGCTCCAATGGTGTTCCATCAGTTCGACCGCCAGCCAGTCGAGCAGCGCCCGATGACGCGGCTCGCCAGCCCGCGTGCCGAAGTCGAACACGCTGTCGACCAACGGCCGGCCGAAATGCCGCATCCAGATATGATTGACCGCCACCCGAGCCGTCAGTGGGTTGTTCTTGTTAACGATCCAACGGGCCAATGCCAGTCGCCGGCCCGTGCTGGTTCGCGGGTATTGCTTGCCAAACGACGTGTATTTCTCCGTCGGTTTCTTGACAGCGGCTTGAGCCGCTTCGAGCTTCTTGCGGGCGGCGGCCAATTCTCTTTCAGCCTTGTCGAGGGCGGCCTTGTGTTTCTTGCCGTCTTTCTTCGATTTGGACTCAGCCTTCAAGCCGGCCAGTTTTTGTTCGGATTGCAAGACCGCAAGCGTGGCGTTTTCCACGGCCGCTTGTCGCTCCGCTTTACTGGCAACGAGCGCCAAATCTTTCGCCTTCGGATCTGGCTTCTTTGCGTATTTCGCCCGCTCCGCAGCGACCCTCGCTTCGATCGATGCCAACCCGGCCCGGGCCGACTTCACCTTCTGCTCCGCCAGAGCGACCGCCCGCTTGAGCTTCTCACCCGCAAGCTTGGCGTCGTTCTTCTTCGCCTTGGCCAGCGCGTCCTCGGCCTTTTTCAGATCCCCGCGAGCTTTGCCGATCATCTCGTCGACGACAAACTTCCGCAAGTCGGGATAAAACGCCTCGACCGGCAGTATCACCTCCCGCACGTCGATCTTGCCGCCCAGCGCGGCCGGCATGGCGGGCGTCAGCGGATGCTCCTTGTCCGGCTTCTTGTCATTGCCGCGAATGAACAGATAGGTCGGCGTCTTGGCGTCCGAGTCGTACACCCGCGGCAGCCCGTCTTTGTTCACATCGGCTTGGCCCGGCACGCGGTCGGTCCGCGTTGTGTGCGGCTCGAAGAACGCCCGCATGCGGTAATAGTCTTTCTGCGAGATCGGGTCAAACTTGTGATCGTGACAACGGGCGCAATTGATCGTGAGGCCCAGAAACGCCTTGGCGGTGTGCTCGATGGTGTTGTCGAGCCAGACGTGGCGGTTGAACTTGTACCAGTTGCGGCCCAGATAGCCGGTCGCCCGCAGCACGTCCGGATCGGCCGGGGCCAGTTCGTCGCCGGCCAGCATCTCGACGATCATGCGATCGTACGGTTTGTCGTCGTTGAGCGATTCGATAATCCAGTCTCGCCAGCGCCAGATGTGTCGCTGGCTGTTGCGGATTTGGTCCTTGTAGCCCGACCAATCGCTGTAGCGCCAGACGTCCATCCAGTGCCGGCCCCAGCGTTCTCCGTGGCGCGGGCTGGCGAGTAACTGGTCGACGACTTTCGCGTAGGCATCGTCCGAAGAGTCATCCAGAAACGCGTGCAATTGCTCGCGCGTCGGGGGCAGTCCGACGAGATCTAAATGCACCCGTCTCAACATCACTTGTGGCGCAGCAGACCCCAACGGCCGCAACCCCCGCTTGCGCATTTCCGTCTCCAGCAACGCATCGATCGGATTCTTCCCCGCAGCAACATCAGCAACTTTCAGCGGCACACGAAACGCCCAGTGCTCGCGCGGGTCGGGCGCCGGCTCATCGACGTCGGCCTTGGCCCCCTCGTCGATCCAGCGCCGCAGCAGTTCGATCTGCTGGGCCGAAAGCGGCTTGCCCTCCGGCGGCATGCGATCTTCTTCGTCGGCCTCGGTGACCCGCTGGATCAGCAAGCTCTCGGCGCTCTTGCCCGGCGTGATTGCCGGTCCGCTGTCGCCGCCCGTCTTCATCCGTCGGGCCGTATCGAGCCGCAGGTCTTGCTTCGTCTTCAGCGGACCATGACAAGCGTAACACCGCTCGCGCAAAATCGGCTTGATCTTCCGCCCGTAATCAACCGGCTCGGCTGCGGGAAGCACCGCTGCCGAAACAGTCACCGCGAGAAAAACAACCAGCGGTCGGATCATGGTGTCGCCGCGAGGATCGGAAGGAGTGTTGTAATCACGGGTGCCATCAATATAAATGAATGGGGAAATGATTACAAGTTTGAGCGCCGCTCGTCGGCGATGCCGGATGACCAAATGTCATGAGAAATGGTCGATCACTTCGTCCTCTTGCCCGCCGTCACCTCGGAACGGATAATAGGGGCATGGAAGATACGCCGGACCCATACGACAAGCAACTTCAGGAACGACGATCCGATCTTCCCTGGTATCGGCAACCCGCAGGCCCTTGGATCTCGATGGTTGTTCTGTCGTTATTCGCGATATCGTTTGGCGGCCTTGGGCTGCTGCCACGAGTCACGCCAGGTGGCCCATTCATACACATTTCCACCAATGTACTACCGGCCATCGCAGCCTTGGCCGCCATACGGCTTGGTTTGATTAAACTCCGAGAAAAACAACTTGCGACTATTCTCGTATCCTTGGTGTTTATTTGCATTTGCACGTTTGCGCTAAGTCGCGTCTTGTTAGACGTTCACTCCTACTGGAGCCGGCCGAGTTCGCGCGGGAGCCTATTTGGGCCGTAGGGTCGTTTGGAACTTCCTACCGTTTCTCTCTGACAACGGTTGCAACATTTCAACCGCCTTCCACTTCTTCTTTGCGACCTTCGCGTCCTTCTGTTCAAACGTCGGCGTCCCTCCATTCTTCGACGGAAGGTCCGTCTCCTTGAACAAACGGATTTGAACAGAAGGTCACGGAGGTCGCAAAGGAAGGGAAGAACTCGACTCGTCTCACCGCCGTGCTGTGGCCATCTCCCGGACACCAGTTTTTACCGTGTGCGAGGCCAACTCTCGCGCGGCCCGTTGGGCACTGCGGTTAAACGATGCCGGCAACACGGCGCAAAACTACGTCGGCGGATCCTTCTGAATCCCGAAGCGATGAAAGCGGACGTTGCGCGGCGCCATCGTGTGGCCCCAGTCGATTTCGTCGACGCCGAGTTCAAGCGCCGCGGCGATCTTCGCCCGCTCTTGGGGGCTGGGCAGCCAACGGCCGGTGCCGATGGCTTCGACTCGGTCGGCATCGAGTTGACATTTGTCCGCAAGTTCGTCAATGCTCATGCCGGTGATTTCCAGCATCCGTTCGATGTTGTGCATGGGTTGATTCCGCTCGCGTCTTCCTCATGGTTTGGCCGTAGGAGTCGCCGAAAACATCATCATAACGCACGAACGGTGGTTCGCGAAGGCAATCAAACCGGCATGGCCGAGTTGCTTGAACCCGTCGGCCGCCGGCTTGCCGCGGCGAAGATGACGAACCAGCCACATGCGCCGCGGCAAGCCGCGGCCTACAGATCACGCCAAAATCGGCTTAATCAGCTTACCGCCGACGTCGGTTAGGCGGAAGTCGCGGCCTTGGTAACGATACGTGAGCCGCTTGTGGTCGATGCCCAGGCAGTGCATCATCGTGGCGTGCAGGTCGTTGATGTGGACGGCATCTTCCACGGCGTTGTAGCCCAAGTCGTCGGTGGCGCCGTGGGTGATGCCGCCTTTGATGCCGCCGCCGCAGAGCAGCATGCTGAAGGCCCGCATGTGATGGTCGCGGCCGACGCGGCCTTTGTTACTTTGGGCCATCGGCGTGCGGCCGAATTCGCCGCCCCAGATGATCAGGGTCTCGTCCAGCATCCCGCGCTTCCGCAGGTCTTTGATCAACGCCGCCGTCGGCCGATCGCACAGCCCGCCGCAGATGCCCATGTATTTGACCAGATCGTTGTGATGATCCCAGCCGCGATGATACAGGTGAATGAACCGCACGCCCCGCTCCGCCAGCCGGCGGGCCAGCAGGCAATTGTACGCGTACGATCCGTCGGCTCCCTTGGTGCCGTAATCTTCGAGCACCGACTTCGGCTCGTCGGAAACGTCCATCAATTCCGGCACACTCATCTGCATGCGGAAGGCCAACTCGTACTGCGTGATCCGCGTGTTGATTTCGGGGTTGTCGACCTGCTGATTGCGCAGGCGGTTCAACTCGTTCACAGCGTCGATGAGTTGTTTTTGTCGCTTGCGGTCGACGCCCGCCGGATTGCGCACGTAATGCACCGGATCGCCGGCCGAATAAAACTCGACGCCCTGATGCTTGCCCGGCAGAAAACCGCTGTGCCATTGCCGCGTGGCGATCGGTTGCGGATTGCGTCCGCCCTTGCTGGTCAGCACCACGAAGCCGGGCAGGTCTTTTGCCTCGCTCCCCAGGCCGTAATTGACCCACGAGCCCATGCTCGGCCGGCCGGAGATCGACGTGCCGGTGTTCATCACCGTATGGGCCGGGTCGTGATTGATCTGGTCGGTGTGCAATGAACGGATAATGCAAAGTTCGTCGGCCACCGAGGCGATGTGCGGAAAGGCCTCGCTGATTTCCTGCCCGCTCTGGCCGTGCTTCTTGAACTTGAGCATGGGCGCCTGGCAAACGAGCTTCTGGCCCTGCAACTGCGCGATCGGCTGGTTGGCCGTAAACGAAGTCGGCATCGGCTTGCCGTGCATCTCGGCCAGTTTCGGCTTATAATCGAACGACTCCAAGTGCGACGGCCCGCCCGCCATGCAGAGAAAAATCACCCGTTTGGCCTTGGCGGCGAAGTGAGGAAGGCCCGTCAGCCCGCCGGATTTATTCGCTGCGCTGGCGTCTTGGTCAAGTAGCGAGGCCAGGGCCAGCGAGCCGATCCCCAGGGAGGACCGACCGAGGAAGGAGCGGCGGGATTGGAGGTCGGTGGTGTTTTGAAGGTGATTCATGGCAATTTGTCTTTCGGGCTTGATTTCAGCCATCCATTATAACCCATGTTGATACGTCTTGCCGGCTTTAGCCGGCTCCCTGTCAGCCACCAGCTTTAGCTGGTGGTCAACTTGGCCCCGCCCAATTCATCGTCAGCCGGCTTTAGCCGGCTTCTCGACCCCTGGGCCTTCAGGCATCAACGGAGTGGGCCGCCATCCTCATCCAGCGAAATCCGCTCCAATCGCTCCTCGATCCGCCCCGTCGCGTGGTGCTCCTTCTGATTCGCAATATACCGCAGCACCCAGTCCAAGTGCGCCTTGCCAAAACTCACCACGCCAAATCCCCGCTGCCATTCGAGGCGTTTGAATCGCTGCGTTTTGTTGATCTCGTGCGAGCACGATCATGGCTTGCGCACCTCCAGCGAATCACAAGAAATCCGATGTCACCTATTTCTTTTCACGCTCCTCTTCATTTTCTTCACGTTGGCCGACCGATTCGCGTGCCGTCCAGATCAATCGTTCGATGAATGATTCGTTGGGTCCGTAGTTGGGATAGCTTTGCCGAACGGCCGTGAACGAGTCCACATCCATCCTTGCCACGTCTTCGGTTTGCAAGGTGAAATCAACGTGAATTCGTTCCTTGATTTCGTCGATGTCGTTGGGCCACTTCCACATCGAGTATTCAGCCTCAGGCACGGTCGATTGCAATTCTGTCCACGACGAGGGCCACTTGCCGGAGTTTTCCTTCAAGTGCTGAGTAAGGACTTGCAAGACAAGTCTATCCGCTTGAAGCGTATACTCGGCCTCAATCGAAGAGGTCACGCCTCTGTAAAGCATGTAACCGATGATGAGAACGACTACGACGACGACACCAATGAGCCACCAACAGCCGACGGGTAGCTTTGATTTCTTGTCGTCCATCACAGCGCCACATGAATAAGCACGTATTCCCCAGGTTTCATTCTATTATTCTATCAGATCACCTCAATCGAGACGAAGCAACCTGCTCAATTTACCCCTTGATTCTTCCGTCGCCGCTGACGATAATATGGATATGCGAGCAACCGCCCCCAAGTTTTTCTGGTTTTTCTTTATCCCGCCGGGTCGCGGGGCCGGAGGGGGTGTGTAGCATCTCGTCCGAAAGCGACAAAGAAAAGCCCCGAGGCCCGGCGATACGGACCTCGGGGCTTTTTTGCATATTATCGTAACCCGAAGCGTGAGCGAGGAGCAACACACGAACCGCCTCGCTGACGCTTCGGGTTATGATTCGAAAAAACTAATTCGCACACGACTATTCATCAAACAAGGAGCCCAGTGCCATGATTGTTGTAATGAAACAAGGCGCCAGCCAAGCCGATATTGACCACATGACCGCCCGGGTTGAAGAGCTCGGTTTGAAAGCCCACGTGATCGTCGGGACCGAGCGAACTGTGATCGCCGCCATCGGCGAAAAGCGCGAGGCCCACAAGGAATCGCTCGAGAGCGGTCCGTCGGTGGCCGAAGTGCTGCCGATTCTCGCGCCCTACAAAATCGCCAGCCGAGAGATCAAACAAGAGACGACCGTAGTGGTCGCGGGCAGCCTCAGCGTTGGTGGAAACCGCATCGGCGTAATCGCCGGGCCGTGTTCCGTCGAGAGCGAAGAGCAATTGATGACCACGGCCCGCGCGGTTAAAGCGGCCGGGGCGACGGCGCTGCGCGGCGGGGCCTTCAAGCCGCGCACCAGCCCGTATAGTTTTCAGGGCATGAAGGAAGACGGGCTTAAGCTGCTCGCCACGGCCCGCGAAGAGACCGGGCTGGCGATTGTCACCGAGGTCGTCGCGGCCGAAGATGTTTCGCTGGTGGCCCGCTACGCCGACGTGTTACAGATCGGTGCCCGTAACATGCAGAACTACCGACTGCTGGAAGCCGTCGGCAAGACCGATCGGGCGGTGCTGCTGAAGCGTGGGCCGAGCGCGACGCTCGACGAATTGCTGCTGGCGGCCGAGTACATTCTCGACGGCGGCAATCCCAACGTGATGCTCTGCGAGCGGGGCATTCGCACCTTCGAGTCGCACACCCGCTTCACGCTGCCGCTTGCCACGGTGATCTACCTGCACGGAAAAACTCACCTGCCGATCGTGGTCGACCCGAGTCACGGCACGGGCCACACTTACATGGTGCCGCAGATGGCAGCCGCCAGTGTGGCCGCCGGCGCCGACGGGTTAATCCTGGAAGTACACCCTGAGCCGGAGACCGCGCTGAGCGACGGGTATCAGTCGCTAACGCCGGATCAGTTTGTCGAGACGATGGAGCTGTGTCGTCGCGTGGCCGGGGCGATGAATCGAGAGATATAAGATTACACTCGTCCTCGTCCTCGTACTCGTACTCGTACTCGTACTCGAATGCCGGCGTGGACGGCTTCGAGCCAAACTTCGAGTACGAGGACGAGGAGGAGTACGAGGACGAGGACGAGTGGGCGTTCGCGCCACTCGCTCGCGACCCGAGAACCAGGTTCGCCTACCGATAATCTTCCCGCACCGGGCAAAACACATCCAGCGCTTGCACCGGCTCGTCGCCGGCAACGGCGCGATGCACGACGCCGCCGGGAATCCGCCACATTTGTCCGGGGTGCAAAATTTGCGTTTCGTCGCCGATCGTAAACGTAAGCTGCCCGGCGATCAACACGCCGACTTGCTCGTGCGGGTGGCTATGCTCCTCGACCACGGCCCCGGGCCGCATCTCGACCAGCGACAGCATCATTTTCTCTCCACAGTGCGTCGAGATTCGCACGCCGTCGAAGATGTCGTGGATCGATCCGTCAGCGCGGTCGCAGAAGTATTCTGATGATGTCATGGTATCGCAGGGTTAGGATGGTTGTTGTGGTCTGTACGTAAGAATTCGCATGGGCCGATGCGTTGTGTGGACCGCGCGTACTCAGTACTCAGTACTCGGTACTCGGCATTGGCGAACAGACGACATCTGATTTGTAAGTGCGAATCCGAATTCCACATTCCGAATTCCTCAACACCACCGCTTCACGTCGACGCCCAACTCTTCCTCAATCCGCAGCAGCCGGTTGTACTTGGCTAGCCGTTCGCTGCGGACGATCGAACCGATCTTAATCTGATCGGCGGCGGTGGCCACGGCCAAGTCGGCAATGGTCGTGTCTTCCGTCTCGCCGCTACGGGCGGAGACGACCAGCGAGAAGCCGGCGCTGCGGGCGACGCGCATCGTTTCGAGCGTTTCGCTCAGCGTGCCGATTTGATTGACCTTGATCAGCACGGCGTTGGCCGCCCGTAGATCGATGCCGCGCTGCACGCGCGCCGCATTGGTGGCGAACAGGTCGTCGCCGACCAGCCGGATGCGATCACCCAGCCGAGCGGTCAACTGTTGCCAGCCGTCCCAATCCTCTTCGGCCAGGCCATCTTCGATGCTGGCGATCGGAAAACGGTCGACCATGCCGACCAACTGTTCGATCATGTCGCTGCTGGTCAGTTTCGCATCGCCGGTCGCGCTCTGCCGGTAGGCTTCGCCGTCAAAAAAATGCGAGGCGGCCACGTCAAGCGCCACGGTCACTTGTTCGCCGCTTTGCAGCCCTGCCCGTTCGATCGCCCGTGTCAGCAATTCGGCCGCCAGGGAATTGCTTTCGAGATCCGGCCCGTAGCCGCCCTCATCGCCGACCAAATCGGCCTCGCAGCCCGCCTCTCTCAGCAGCTCACCCAACCGGCGATAAACCCGCACGATCCATTCCAGGGCCACCGCATAGCTCGGCGCCCCGACCGGGGAGATGAGAAAGTCCTGGAAGTCGAGCTTGCCGCCGGCGTGCAGCCCGCCGGAAATCATGTTGGTCATCGGCAGCGGCATCCGGCAAGGCACGTTTTCGCCGAACGCATCGCCGGCCAGACGATTGAGGTGTCGATACAGCGGCACGCTACGGGCCGCCGCGCCGGCATGTGCCGCGGCCAACGACACCCCCAGCAGCGCATTGGCTCCCAGCTTCGTTTTTTGCGGCGAGTCATCAAGCTGCAAGAGCCGCGCGTCGATGGCCTGCTGATCAGCCGCGTCGAGACCGACGACGGCCGCGCGAATGATCTCGTTGACGTTGGCCACCGCCTGCAATACGCCGAGTCCGTTGTAACGATCCGGATCACCGTCGCGCAGCTCGTGGGCCTCGGCCTCTCCGGTGCTAGCGCCCGATGGCACGATCGCCCGGCCTAGCGCGCCGTTCTGACAGCGGACGTCGACCTCGACCGTCGGATTCCCGCGGCTGTCGAGTACTTCGCGAGCATGGATATCGGCGATCGCGGTCAAGGTAGTTTTGTACTGTAAGAGGTGGCTGGAAAGATAAGTGCGAAGTGTAGGAGTGGGATCGAATTGAACGCGGCCTCATCTTCGGTTACGTTTTTTGAAGCCCCAGGCTATTTGATGCCGTCCCTCCGGGACTAAAAAGTGCGAAGCCTCAAAGCTTACGCGTCGGATTACGATGTCCAGACTTTACCCCCTAATCAAGTCCTAGCAGAGCACTACCCGTCGCCCAGCTCTTGCAGTGTCCAATCGACGACCCACTTCCAAGTTGACGGTTCTTCCTCAAACACGTCGTGGCAGAGCCGCCGGACCTGATCGCGGCGCGCTTCATCGTCGAGGTAATCAATGCCGCTCTTTCCATCCAGCCGCGCCAGCGCGCAGCCGGCGAAATTCAAGATGCCCCGGCCGACCAAATCGCGAAAAGCGGCTTCACCCGCGGTCTTCATTAACGCCGCCTCGTAAGACGGCCAGAAGGCCTCGGTCTGCAAAAGATACGGCAGATGCTTCGGCGCAAAGTGAAACGCCTTGAGCATCAGATGGCTGAGAAAAAAACCGACGTCGAAGGCCGGATCGCCGAAGTGGCCCGTCTCGAAGTCGACCATCATCAGCCCGTCGGAAAAAACGAGCAGATTCTTGGGGCTGAAGTCGGCGTGAACCAGCGAGAGTTTGTGGCTGCTGAGCGAATCAATCAGCCGCTCCAGCGCCGGACGAAATTCCTCTCGCACATTGGCCGCGTGACGATAATACGGATCAATCCGCAGTTGATCGAAAACCTGCTGATCGCCGATTTGCTCAGCCACGGCGGCGTCTTGCCATGTGCCCGCGTGCAGCCGACCGAGCAAGTGTCCACAGGCCGCGACGATGCCGGCGTCGCTCCGGCCGGTCATCAGTTCCTGTTTCCAGACAACGTGGTCGGGCGAGGCCGACGTCATCGCCATGATGTACTGCTCGCGGTCTTCAAACAGAATTCGCGGCGTGCTGACCGTGAAATAGGCCGACTCATGGCCCAGGCCGTCGATCGGAGGGCGGAGCACGCGCTCGCAAATCCGCAGCACGTCGGCCTCGCGAAAAATCCGTTCGACACTGCAAAACCACGGCTCGGGAACCCGCAATTGCTCGCGGGCCTGTTTGAGCACGAAATCGTCGCTCCGCTCCCGGCGGACGTACAGCACGACGTTCGAGACTCCGCCGAGCAGTTCGTACACGCGGACCTTTTCTTCGGGTCCGATCCGTCCGGTCTGACGCAAGTATCCCTCGGCGCTGCTCTCGTCGATCAACTTCATACGGGTAGTATCGGGCGGCCGGCCAAAACGGTCAAGCACGATCGTCTAAAGATTTTGGCGAAGCAATTCCCGCAGAGCGTCGACCAACCGGTCAATCTGTTGGGTCGTGTTGTAAAGGTGGCAGGAGACGCGGACGTGCCGACCGCCATGCCAGTCGATCACCGGGATTTCGATTCTGTAACGCAGCCAGAGCGCCTGTTGCAGCGGCCTCGCTTCGCCGGGCGAAAGCGGCAGGGCAATCATGGAGCCGCACCACTTCGCCCCGTCATCCATGTCCCCGTTATCCATGTCAACGCCGACGTAAGGGGCAAGACCGGTAAGCTCGGTCACTTGCTCGCGGGCATAGCGAATCAGGTATCGATAGCGGGCGCGAAAGGCGTCAAACGGCACTCCTCGGAGAAAGTCGATCGCCGTGGGAATCGTCAACAACGCCGACTGATCGCGGGTGCCGGTCCAGATAAACTCATCGCCCCAATGATCGAGCGGCAGCGGCGGCGAGCGGCCCCAACTGATGGCCAGCGGCTTGATTTCCTGCTGCACGCGGGGGTGAACGTAGAAGAATCCGGAGCCGAACGGGGCGCAGAGCCACTTGTGGCAACTGGCGGTGAAGTAATCACAATCGAGCGCGGTCAGATCGAGCGGAAGCATCGCCACGGCGTGTGGGCCGTCGATGCAGACGCGGACGTTTTGTTGGCGTGCTCGGCGGCAGATTGGCTCGACCGGCAGGATAATTGCCGTCGGCGAAGTGACGTGGCTGACGACGATCAGCCGGGTGCGGTCGGTGACCTTGCGAAAGATCGCCTCGACGACCTCTTCGCTGGAGGTGAATCGCGCGGGCAGCGTGGCGGTGATGCGCCTCGCGCCGACCTGCTCGCAGGCCCGATCCCAAATTCGGTCGACCGCGCCGTATTCGTGATCGGTCAGCAGCACTTCGTCGCCCGTGCCAAGCGGGAAGCTGCCGGCCAGGATGTTCATTGCCATGGTGGCGTGTTCGACGAAGATCAGGTTCCCCTCGCCGGCTCCGACAAAGCCCGCCAGCTTTTCTCTTGCGTCGCGCAGCAAATCCTCATAGTCGCGAATAAAATACTCCATCGGCTGCTCGTCCAGCCGATCGATCCAACGCCGCCGCGCCGCCCGCACCACGTCCGGCGGCGGGCCAAACGAGCCGTGATTGAGATACACCGTGTCGGGCCGCAGCGACCAGGCAGATTGCCATTTTGTCCAGGCAGTGTCGTCGGGTGGGGGAAAAGAATTCATTAGCACGGCATCAACTCAGCCGATCGTAGAGTTCCTGATTCTTGGATAGAACATGGGAAGCCGCTCGCTTGAAATCGTCGTCCGGTTGTGACAAGAAATCGCCGACTGCCGCGCTGACCCACTCGATCGGATCGATCGACAGTGATTTCGCAAGCTGAACAAGCCGCTGTGACTGCTCGTCGCTGAGAGAGACGGTGATGTCCATGAGTTAACTCCCGAGGGCATGCGTTTGGTGTTGATTCCAATTTACCCCAAAATCTCCCGCACTACATGCCCATGCACGTCGGTCAGCCGATAATCTCGGCCGCTGAACCGATACGTTAGTTTTTTGTGGTCGAGACCCATTTGGTGTAGGATGGTGGCGTGTAGGTCGTGTAGGTGAACTTTGTCTTCGACGGCGAAGTAGCCGAACTCGTCGGTGGCGCCGTGGCGGATGCCGGGCTTGAATCCGCCGCCGGCCAGCCAGACGGTGTAGCCGAACGGGTTATGATCGCGGCCGTTGTTACCCTGGGCGTTGGGCGTGCGGCCGAATTCGCCGCCCCAGAGCACGATCGTCTCGTCCAGCAACCCGCGCCGCTTGAGGTCTTTGAGCAGCGCCGCCACCGGCTTGTCGGTCGCGGCGGCGTTTTGGCGATGGCCGTCGGCCAAGTTGCTGTGCTGGTCCCAGCGGTCGGCGCGCACACGCGGCGGGAACAACTCGACAAAGCGAACGCCGCGCTCGACCAGCCGCCGGGCGAGCAAACACCGCGAGCCGAACAGCTCGGTCTGCTTTTCATTCATGCCGTAGAGCTTCTTGGTCTCGTCCGATTCGTCGGAGAAATCGATCAATTGCGGCACGGCCAATTGCATCCGCGCGGCCATTTCATAGCTGGCGATCATCGCATCAAGCCGGCTGTCTCCGCCCGCCTGTTCGATCCGCCCGCGATTGATTCGGGCGATCGCCTCCAGCTTGCGACGCTGTTGCTCGGCAGTCGACTCGCGGCGCTTGACGTTGTCGATCGGCACTTTGTTCTTGGTGAATAGCGTGCCCTGATAGGCGGCCGGCAAAAATCCGCTGCCCCACGACGGCGCGCCGCCGGAGGGGCCCTGTCCACAGTCGAGCAGCACGAAGCCGGGCAAATCGTCGCAGACGCTGCCCAGGGCGTAGGTCAGCCAGGCCCCCATGCTCGGTTTGCCCGACATTTCAAACCCGGTGTGCGATTTGTAACAGGCGGACGAGTGATTCGAGATGCCATGGTGCATCGAGTGGACGATCGTCAACTGATCGATGCAGCCGGCCACGTGCGGAAAGATCTCGCTGACCCAGCCGCCGCTTTCGCCGTGCCGCTTGAACGCGAAGGGGCTCTTGAGCAGCTTCTTGCCGATGTTGAACACCGTGCTGGGCGTCGCCAGCGGGATCGGCTTGCCATGGTGTTTGGCCAATGCCGGCTTGTAGTCGAACGTGTCGAGTTGGCTCGGCCCGCCTTCCATGTAGAGATAGATGATCGCCTTGGCCTTGGCCGGAAAGTGGGCCGCCTGCGGAGCGAGCGGATCGGTGTTGCGGCTGCGCGCCGTGTTATTCGCGTCGGCTTCGCGCGCCAGCATCCAGGCCAGCGGCAGCGCGGCGAATCCGCCGGTAGCGCGGGTCAGCAGTTCGCGACGGGAGATGTCGTGGAGTTCGTACATTGCGTCCATCCATTCAAACTATCCGGCGAGCGGCGACCATCAGGTCGTCGGTAATACGCAACGCGCCGGCTCACTGCGATGTAGTACCGGAGACCTTACGGTCGCCGCTCGCCAGAGCGCGTCTTCGTCTTTTTATCGCACAAAAACAAAGTCGTTCAAATTCAGAATCACGTGGGCCACGTCGACCCACGCCTTGTCCGTCTCGCCCGCCGCGACAATCGACAGCAGCGTCTCGTACTCGTCGCCATTGGGCGGCCTCCCCAGTGCGCGCACGAACATCCGCGCGATTTTCTCCTCATCGCTTCCCGATTCGGCAGCGATCGCCTTGCCCCACTTCGCCGCCTGCCGATGCACGAGCGGGCCGTTCATCATCGCTAGCGCCTGGGACGGCACGATCGTCACGTCGCGGCGGCCGACGCTGGCGCCGGGGTTGGGGAAGTCGAACGTCTCGAACATCGGCGTGATGAAGTTCCGCCGCACTTGGACGTAAACCGCTCGTCGTCCGCCGGAGTCGATCGGGCCAGCCTTGGGAAGATGGATCGGCTTGACCGACGTGGCGTTGGGCGAAACGAACGGCGGAATGCTTGGCCCGCCGACCGTGCGATCGAGGCTGCCGGTCACCGTGAGAATTGCGTCGTGAATCGCCTCGGCTTCGAGCCGGCGAATCGGCATACGCGAGAGCAGCTTGTTTTCCGGATCGACCCGCGCCGATTTCGCCGAGGCCCGGCTCGACATCCGATACGTGCTGCTAAGCACCATTCGGCGGTGCATCGCCTTGAGCGACCAGCCGCCCTCGATGAACCGGGCCGCCAGATAATCGAGCAACCGCGGATGCGTCGGTCGCTCGCCCATCTGGCCGAAGCTGCTGGGCGTGCGGACCAGGCCCTCGCCGAAGTGATGCTGCCAGAGCCGGTTGACCATCACACGGGCCGTCAGCGGGTTGTCGGGATCGGCGATTTTGCCGGCCAACCACAACCGGCCGCTGCCGGCGCCGACGTCCGGTTTCCGCTCGCCGTCGAGAATCTCCAGAAACGCCCGCGGCACAACGGGCCCGGGATTCTTGTAGCTGCCGCGAACGTGCAACCGCACGTCGCGCGGCTCGACGTCGCCCGCGGAGCGCGCCCATTGGGTCGACGAAGGGTCGAGCCTCGCCAGTTCCGCTCGCAGCTTGGCCATCTGCTTTCGTCCGCCGGGGCCAAAATTGTCCTCGGTGATCGGCACCTGAATCGGACTCTTGCCTAGTTGATCCCTGCGGGCCGAGGCGATCGCTTTGCCCACGGCGGCGGCGATCTGTTTTTCTTTGGCGCGAATCTTTTTCGCCCGCGCCGCGTCGTACACTTCGGTCCGCGGCGCCGTGCGAGCTTGCGTTTCCGCGGTGCTGTGAAAGAACCCGGCCAGGGCGTAGTAGTCGTGATGCGAAATCGGATCGAATTTGTGTGCGTGACAGCGGGCACAGGCCAGCGTGAGCCCCAAGAATGCCTTGCCGATTACGTCGATCTGCGCGTCGACCTGGTCGGCCCGTTGCAGCGGCGGATCGACCGGCTTGAAGTGCATCTCGTGCATCCACAACATGCCGGTCGCCACCGGGGCGACGTTCGTCTCGCCCCGTTTTCCAGGCCGCTTCTGCGTCAATAAATCTCCGGCAATCTGTTCGATAATGAATCGATCGTACGGCAAGTCGTCGTTCAGCGCGTCGATCACCCAATCGCGATATTTCCAGGCGTGGGGCCGAAGATTGTCCTGCACGTGCCCGTCGGTCTCGCTGTAGCGGACCAGGTCGAGCCAATGCCGGGCCCAGCGTTCGCCGTAATGCTCGCTGGCCAATAGCCGGTCGACGACCTTGGCGAACGCCTTGGGGGAATCGTCGGCCAGATAGGCTTCGATCTCCTCCGGCGCTGGCGGCAGACCGATCAAGTCAAAGTAGATCCGCCGGAGCAGCGTCCGCTTGTCGGCCGGCGGAGCGGGCTTGAGTCCTTTTGCGTCGAGCGCTCGGCCGATGAAACGATCGATCGGCGAGGTCGCCCAACTCTCGTCGGCCAGCTTCGGCGGCGTGCGATCGACCACGGGCCGAAACGCCCAGAACTTCCGTTGCTCGTCCGTGATTTTCGGTCGCTGAATGGCCCGCGAGGCAACCGATGGCTCAGTGGTACCTTGAGCTTCCGGCCATGGCGCCCCCGCCTTGACCCAGCGTGTCAAATCGGCGATCTGCCGCGCCGAGAGCTTCTTTTTCGGCGGCATTTGCAGGTCGGGATCGGAATAGCCAATCGCCCTGACAAGCCGGCTTTCGGCTGGCCTGCCCGGCTCGATTGCTGGTCCCGACTCGCCGCCCCGGAGCACCGCGGCGCGAGAATCGAGTCGCAAATCCGCCTCCTGCTCCTTGGGCCCGTGACACTTGAAGCAGTATTTGACCAGCAGCGGCCGCACTTTCTTCTCGAAGTGCTCCAACTCGGCGGTGGCTGGCTGGGCGGCAGGCGAGACTCGCGCGACACCAAGACATACAACGGCCAGGGCAACACCCGCCGCACGGAAAAGTGTCGGATAAGCGGTCATTATAGCCGGCCCGCGGTGCGGTCCGTGTTAGCAGCCTGTTGAAGTAGTCGGAACCCCCTCCATCCACTTTTTCAACAGGCTGTTAGTTCGACAGCGCCACTTGGGGCCGTGATAGCACCGGTTAACTTACGAAATGATACCGAGTTACCAACCATGGGGCCGATGGGATTCTTAAGGTCTACACGCCGGCCGCAACCTACGAGGCAACACGAATCGACTTGGTCCTAAAAAAACTGCCCGGTAGAGTAGAGGAGGAATGTTAGATGGGTAGGCTCCAACATAGATCAGTATCCTGGTTTCCCGTTCGTGCCTCAATAGCTGTATGCCGTGCAATTAACATTG
This sequence comes from Planctomycetota bacterium, assembly GCA_022564995.1. GTDB lineage: Bacteria > Planctomycetota > Planctomycetia > Pirellulales > JADFKK01 > JADFKK01. The sequence continues at coordinate 17,035 of JADFKK010000189.1, forward strand.
CCTCCCCCCTCTTC
>JADFKK010000190.1 GCA_022564995.1 Planctomycetota bacterium
GAGCGTCCGCCTGATTAAGACGACCCGCTACCGCGAGGCGGTCGCAAAGAATACTCCGTGTCGGAAGTCACCAGCGCTTCGGAGCGTCTGCCCCAAGCAGCCGTATTCACGAAGGGATGTGTAGGGGTGCCGCCGCAGTGAAAAGAACGTCGGCAAGAAACCTCGCTAAAATCGACCGCGTCGACCAAGAAACCGCCAACACCTCAACCAACGTCCAACAACCCGATTCAACCCGAAAAAAACGACCCCCTCGTTTCACAAGGAAAATACGCCCGTTCCCTCACCAGGATCCCCTTGCCACGCAAGACTCTTTCAGGGAATGGCACCCGTGGATCATCTCGATCGGATTGAACGGATGCGTCATGTTGATCGACGCGTGTGCCGTAAGCTGGTAGAATAGGCGGATGAGGGTTCCGCGATCGATCGGACCTCGCCTCTTCGGAGAGAATGTTGCGTGTGACGGGTTACAATTCGCCTCCTGCAAATTTTTCGGACGGGCTGCGAATCTTCTCGAAAAGGTGTTGACATCTTGCGGTTATCTTTGACTCCCAGTGATCTCGAACGCAGCGGACGGAAGCAGAAGTCGCTGCGCGCCCGAGGCCTGACGCTGGAGCGTCTCGAACCGCGGCAACTATTGGCCGGCGACGTGCTAATCAGCGAACTGATGGCACACAATACGGACGGGCTCGCGGACCAAGACGGCGACTTCTCTGACTGGATCGAAATCTACAACGGCGGCTCGGCGACTCGCGATCTTAGCGGCTGGCATCTGACGGACGATGCGGAAGACCTGGGCAAGTGGACGATTCCCGACGGCGTTGCCATCGAGAGCGGCGCCTTCTTGGTGGTGTTCGCCTCCGGCAAGAACCGCAGGGTAGCGGGCGGTGAATTACACACAAGCTTCGGCCTGAACAAGTCGGGCGAATACCTGGCCCTGGTGAGCGACTCGCTGATGGTTGAGCACCAGTACGCGCCGTTTCCAAAGCAGTTCGCCGACGTCTCTTACGGCATCAAGTTAGCCAGCCCGCCGGGCGCCGGCACGATCGAGTTCTTTCAGACGCCAACCCCGGGCGCGGCCAACATTGAGCCGGGCGTGCTCGGTTTTGTGGCGGACACCACGTTCAGCACCGACCGCGGATTCTTCGAGACTTCCGAAGCATTCGATCTGTTTATTTCATCCGACACGCCCGGGGCGCAGGTCTATTACACGACCGACGGCACGCTGCCCGAGCCGTCCAATCCGACGGCCGACGTGTTCGATCCGCAATCGCCGCTGCATATTGATCGCACTTCGACGCTGCGGGCCGCCGCCTACCAAGACGGTTTCGTCCCCAGCAACGTCGACACGCAGACATATATCTTCCTGGACGATGTGATCCGCCAAAGCCCCAATGGCGAGGCGCCGCCGCTGTGGCCGACGGGCAGCGTCAACGGGCAGGTGTTTAACTACGGCATGGACCCCGACATTGTCAACGATCCGGTGTGGGGCCCGCAGCTCATCGCGGCGCTCAAGTCGGTTTCGACCATTTCGATGGTCATCGACATGGAGGACTTGGTCGATCCGCAGACCGGTTTTTACGTGAACGCCGGTGGACAGGGCAAGGCCTGGGAGCGCCCCGCCTCGATTGAGTTGATCCATCCCGACGGCAGAGCGGGCTTTCAGATCGACGCCGGGGTTCGCCCGCGCGGCAACTTCAGCGCCCGCGGCAGTAACCCCAAGCACGCCTTTCGGTTTTTCTTCCGCGAGGAGTACGGCGACAAGTGGCTCAATTATCCGCTGTTCGGCGACGAAGGCGTCGATGAGTTTCGCAAGCTCGACCTGCGCACCGTTCAGAACGATTCCTGGCCGTTTCAGGCGAGCACCGAGATGACGTTTCTGCTCGACGTCTACGCCCGCGACTTGCAGCGGAACATGGGCCAGCCCTACACCCGCAGCCGCTATCACCACCTGTACATCAACGGCCAATACTGGGGACTTTATCAGACCCAGGAGCGATCCGAGCAACACTACGGCGAGTCGTATCTGGGCGGCGACGACGACGATTACGACATCATCAAGGCCACCGGCGGACCGCTGTATCAAACCGAAGCAACCGCCGGAACGACGGACGCCTGGCGGGATCTGTGGACGCAGGCCCGCAACATCGCGGCGAATCCGAGCGACGCAAACTACCTGCGCGTGCAGGGGCTCAATCCCGACGGCACGCGCAATCCCGACTATCCCGTGTTGGTCGACGTCGACAATTTGATGGACTTTATGATCGGCATTTTCTGGACGGGCGACGAAGACCGCGGGCTGTCGCTGCCGTTTGGAAACGATCGGCCGAACAATTTTTTCGCGGCGCGAGACCGCGAAGGCGACCGGGGCTTTGTGTTTTTCGCCCAAGACGCCGAGCAGGGCTTCGAGTCGTGGCATAACCGGGACGGGCTGTTCGCGAATCGAGTCGGGCCGTTTTTCGACAGCAACCAGAACGATTTTCGCTACTCGAATCCGCAATGGATTCACCAGGATCTATCGGCCCATCCCGATTATCGCCGGCAATTCGCCGATCGGATTCACGAGTACATGTTCAACGATGGCCTGCTGACGCCCTCGGGAGTGATCGCCGGATTGCAAGTGCGGGCCGATGAGATCGATCTGGCGATCATCGCCGAGTCGGCCCGCTGGGGCGACGGTCATCCGACGCGCGTCAATAATCCGTTCACCAAGCAGGATTGGCTCGATAACATACAAGACCTGAACGACGTATTCATTCCGCGGCGGGGCGATATTGTCCTGGGGCAGCTCCGCCGGGCCGGGCTGTATCCGAATGTGACGGCGCCCGCGTTCAATCAACATGGCGGCGACGTGACGATCGGGTTTTCGCTTGCGATGAGCGTGCCCGATTCGCCCGCCGGAACGCCGATCTACTACACGATCGACGGAGTGACCGACCCGCGCGCCGCGGACGGCTCGATCGCGGGCACGCTTTATACGGGTTCGATCACGATCAGCGACAGCCGGCTGGTGCAGGCGCGTTCTCTCGTTGACGGCGAGTGGAGCGCGCTGAATGCCGCACAATTCACGGTGGCCGGGGCCGACGCGACGAATCTTCGCATGAGCGAGATCATGTACAATCCGCCGGCGGCGACGGAGGAAGAGATCGAGCGACTCGGCTTGCCGGCCATCGACAACGACGAATTTGAGTTTGTCGAACTACGCAACGTCAGCGATGCGGCGATCAGCCTGGTGGATGTTTCGTTCAGCGACGGCGTCGATTTCAACTTCAACGGATCGAGCGTCACCAGCCTCGAAGCCGGCCAGCGCGTGTTGGTGGTGCGCAATCAGGCGGCGTTTGTGGCCCGTTATGGAAATGGGCTCGATGCTCTGATTGCCGGAGAGTTCGTCGATACGGCTCTGTCGAACGGCGGCGAAAGGCTAACGCTTCTCGACCGGTTCGGAGAGACGATCGAAAGCATTCGCTATCGAGACGGTTGGTTTGGCATTACCGATGGCCAGGGATTCTCGCTAACCCGCCGGGACGAAGCCGATGCGACGGCCGATCCAAACTCGCCGGGCGCTTGGCGTCCCAGCAGCGACCTGGGCGGTTCACCGGGCGAGGCCGATTCACAGCGGGCGCCGCTGCCCGAGGCGGTGGTGATCAACGAAGTGCTGAGCCACACGGATGGTTCGCCGGGCGATCGCATCGAATTGCTGAACACGACCGACGCGGCGATCGATCTCGGCGGTTGGTTCTTGAGCGACGATCGCCTGGAACTGGAGAAGTTTCGCATTCCCGACGGCACTACGATCGCGGCCGGCGGATACGTGGTCTTCGACGGACTGGGAGCCTCCGGGTTCAGCACGCCGGGCGCCGCTGGTGTGCTCGTCCCGTTTGCGCTGAGCGAATTGGGCGATCGACTTGTGCTCTGGGCCGCTACGACGACCGGCGAATTGCTAGGGTTCCGCGAAGACGTCGACTTCGGCGCCGCGGATCGCGAAGTGACTTTCGGACGGCACGTCAAGAGCACCGGCGGCAAAGACATCGTAGCGATGAGCGCCGCTACGTTCGGCGGCCCCAACGCGCCGCCGGTGGTCGGGCCGGTCGTGTTTCACGAGATCATGTATAACGCGGCCTCCGGCGCACGGACCGATGAATTCATCGAGTTGCGCAACATCAGCGGTACGGACGTCTCGCTGGCCGGTTGGAAACTCGGCGGCGGTATCGACATGCTGTTTCCCGCCAGTGCGACGATTCCGGCGGGAGGGCTGCTGTTGATCACGCCGACCGATCCGCTCGAATTTCGCGCCACGCACGGCGTTCCGGCCGGCGCGATCGTCGTTGGTCCTTACGACGGCGTGCTGAGCAATGCCGGCGAAAGCATCACGCTTCGCAAGCCGGGCGAGCCGGAGCCGGACGGCAGCGTGCCGATGATCCTCGTCGACCGCATCAAGTACAACGACCGATTGCCGTGGCCGGCGGAAGCCGACGGTGACGGGCCGGCTTTGCAGCGGCGCGAGGCGACCGAATACGGAAACGATTCGATCAACTGGATCGCCAGCTTCCCCGGCGGAACCCCCGGCGATTTCGCCGTGCCGCCGCAAGTCACCGAAGTGCTGGTCCGCGGGTCGACTTGGCCCACAGATGCGCTTGCCGCGCTGGCCGCCGCCGGCCTGGGAGAGGGCGGCTTTTCAATTCGCGGCGGCGACGAGCAGTTGCGACCCGTCCCCTGGCAAAACGTCGATCAGGTGCTTGTGAGGTTCAGTGAGACGGTGATCGTTTCCGCCGGCGACCTTTCGCTGTTCGGTGTCAACACTTCGCAGCACGACATTGTCGCCTTTAACTACAACGCCGAGACGTTCACCGCTACGTGGACGCTTGCTTCGCCGCTCGCGGTCGACAACATTCTGCTCGAACTGAGCGATGCGGTACACGACGTCGCCGGCCTGCCGCTCGACGGGCACTGGAATACCGGCGACGTATTCCCATCTGGCGACGGCGCGATCGGCAGCGACCAGGGCAGCGACGACGCCTTCCGCTTCCGAATCAACGTGCTGCCCGGCGACGTAACGGCCGACGAAGTGGTCGACCGCCGCGACGCGCTCTCGCTGATTCACGGCCTCGGCGCGGGCATCGGCGACGGGAACTACAATGCCCGACTCGACGTAAACTTCAACGGGCAAGTCGACCTGTTCGATCTGCGGGAAATGCTGCGCCGCCTGCCCAGTCGACTTCCCAGCGGCGAGCCGAGCGACCCGAGCGACGAGCCGGCCCGCATTGCCGTCGACGCGTTCTTCGAGCGTCTCGGAAACGCCCCGTCACCAGCAGCCCATGCCGCAAGGCGAAACGTCGCTTCCCGCTCGTCGACACGGCGTTCCAGCGCCCCCCAGAGACACACCACGGATTCCGCCCTGAAACGACTTCAAGCCGCCGCCACCATTGATCGGGCGATGCCCGAAGAGCCAGACGAGGCCCTTCACAACCCCACGATCTCGGCTCGCAGGGCGCGTCGCGTCGGCTCTCGTACCGTCGACGCAGTAGATGCTTGAACGAACCCAATCGGCGGCGTTTTCGTTGGCGTCAGGGCCATGCTCTTGGTCACGGATAATGCCGACATGATGCCACTTTTCGGCCATGCTGATAGATGACTCTTCCCTTGGCCCGCTACACATCGGATAATGGGGGCATGAGCAGCGACAAACCCAAACGCCCTTGGTATCAATTCAGCCTGTTGACGCTGCTGATCGCGGTGACGTTGTTCACCGTGACGTTCGGCTGGGTTGGGTCTAGGATGCACCGGGCATGGAAGAACCAAGAGCGGCGGTGGGCAGATGATGCAGCCGCGAGACGAGAGTTGGACAAAGACTTGCTCAAGATTGAGAGGTACGACGTGTGGGTCACGGCTCGCTACGAGCACCAACCAACTTGGCTGGAACGGCTATTCGGTGACCCGGGTGTTCACAATGGCAAACTACGAATTGAAGTACATGGAAAGGTCACTGACGCCGAACTGAAACAGTTGAAGAAGTTTACTCAGCTCACCGACTTATCCCTCGGGCATTCCAAGGTCACCGACGCAGGACTGGAGCATCTGAAAGGACGGACGAATCTCAAATACCTGGATCTCACAAACACCAACATCACCGACATTGGATTGGAGCATCTGAAAGGGCTGAAGAGTCTTCAAGTCCTAGGACTCTGGGACACCCAAGTCACTGACGCGGGACTGGAGCATCTGAAAGGACTGACGAATCTCAAATACCTGGATCTCACAAACACCAACATCACCGACGCTGGCACCGAGAAGCTCAAGCAAGCGTTGCCGAACTGCGAGATCGGATTGGATACTCACCACCACCCCTGAACTTCGCCCCATGCGCCGCCGAATTTTCTTCTTTGAAGGTGAACGATTAGCCTAATGACGCATCGTTTGCATTCTCTCTCGCTCACGCTTACACTGGTGTTTCCTCAATCGTCGTTCGATGGATAGTCGTTGTTCGCTCCGCGAACGAAACGAACGAAACGAATGAAACGGACGAACCGTTTCGTTCGCGGAGCGAACAACGACTATCTCATTGACGTTTCTCCAAAAGGGTCTGACCGACACATGATCAGAAGCTCCATGATGCGTACACCTGTCGCTCGAATCGTACCGCCCACTTTCGCCCTGTTGCTCACCACGCTGTTTATCACGCTGTTACTCACAACCCCCGCCCGGGCGAATCCCGGCTTGGTTGCCGTGTACACCGACGAAACACAGACCGCCGGCGGCGTTGTGCCGACGCCGAATTTTACGCTGGCCGCCGACCAGTCGGTGCATTCGCAGATCGCCCCGAAGTTTAGCGCGGTCTACACCGGGGTGCTCACGATCCGCCGCGGCGGCGAGTACACGCTTTCGGGCGACGCCAAGATCGATGTTGATGGCCGTAGCGTGGTCGGCAAGACCGTTAAGCTCACCGCCGGCGATCACCCTTTGAAAATCACTTACGCCCGCAAGGCAGGACCGGCGAGATTGCAACTGCGTTGGAGATCCGACTTCTTCCTCGACGAGCCGATTCCGCCCTCGGCCTTCGGACATGAAAACACCAACGACCCGCTCACCAGGCAGTGGGCAAGCATCGAAAAAGGACGACTGCTGTACGAAAACATGAGCTGCGGTGCGTGTCACGGCGCCGCGGGATGGAATCTCTCGCTGCGACCTGGTCCCGATTTGTCGGACATCGGCTCGCGGGCGACCAAGGATTTCCTCACCACCTGGCTGCACGACCCGCGCCACTATCGCGAAACAACCGCGATGCCGGCGCTGTTGACCGACGACCAAGAGATCCGCGACGTCACGGAGTTTCTCTCGAAGCTGACGGAATCGCCAGCCGCCAGCGCCGCATCGGTTGCGATTCCGAGCCGCATCGAGGCGGGCAAAGAGATTTTCAATCGCGTCGGCTGCAACAAGTGTCACGGCGAGTCGGGACAAAAGTTGGACGCGGTGGGCAGGAAGTTCAAATCGAGCAGTGCGCTGGCAAAGTTCTTGGCCGATCCGTTGCACGTCGACCCCAGCGGGCGGATGCCGGCGATGTTCGATCCTCAAACGCAAGCCAACGAAGCGGCCCTGGTGGCCGAATTCTTGTTTCACTCGAACAAGGGCAAGCAGGACTGGCGCAAGTTTTCCGGTCTCGGCGACGTCCGGCGTGGTCGAGAATTGGTCGAATCGCGCGGTTGTGTTGCCTGTCACACGGTCAAGCAAGATGGAAAAAAACTGGCCGAGGGTTTGAAGTCGCCGCAGTTTACGTCGCGAGCCAAGGGGCGGCCGATTCGAGGCAAGGAGGCACGCACCGTCAAGTTCGATCCGAACAAGGGTTGTTTGGCCCGCGCGCCGGGCAAAGCGTCGCCGAACTACAAGCTGTCGCCTGAGGACAGAATGAGTTTGCAGGCGTTCTTGAGTTCGGTGGCCCAACAGCCGGTGGTGGCCACCGCTCCGGTCGAGACGTTCTATCGCCGCGTGAGCCAATTCAACTGCACCGCTTGCCATGCGTTGAACGATCAGAACAACGGCCCGGCGCAAGTCGTCACCGACGAGGGGAAAATCCGCGCGATCGAGCGCCCGCCGTCGCTGACCGGCGCGGGCGACAAGCTGCAAGTGAGCTGGCTGCAGAACGTGCTGGTCAACAAGAAACGGGCACGTCCTTGGATGAAGATGCGGATGCCTCACTTCGGCAGCGAGTTGGAATCGCTGCCCGGCCTGTTTCCGGCGGCGTCGGGCGCAACACTGGTAGACAAATCGCCGCAACCGAAAATCGAATTGGCCAAAGCGGGCCTGGAGACGATCGGTATCCAACGCGGCAAAAGTTCCTGTATCGCCTGTCATAACTACCGCGGCATCAATCGTCAGCAGGAAGGCGTTGTGCCGGCCCCCGACATGTCGGAAATCGGTCAAACCCTGCGAAGCGACTGGTTTCGTCGCTGGCTGCATAACCCCTCGCGGATGACGCCGGGGACGTCGATGCCGCAGTTTTTCTTGACGCTGAAGGGTGACGAGCGGAAGAAAAAAATTGACGAGTTGTGGGCGGCCCTGGTGCATCAAGCCCGATTGCCGCTTCCCGACGGGTTGATCGTAAAACGGACCGAGGGGACCAGAATCGTGGTCGGCGACGATCCGGTCTTGTTCCGCGCTTCGACGAGAGTCCCGCCGAAATTGCAGATCGACCGGGCGATTAACGTCGGTCTGCCGGGCGGAACGAACTTTACGTTCGACGCCGCGACGGCCCAGCTTCGTTATGCCTGGAAGGGAGATTTCATCAACGCGGCCGCCGCCTGGAACGGACGCGGAGGAAACCCGGTCAGCGCGCAGGGCGTTTCGTTGTACGTTGCTCCGAGTCACTTCCCGTTGCGGATCGGCAACTCCGCGGCGGAGCCGAAGGTTCGTTTCTTGGGTTATTACCTGGTCGAGAAATACCCCGTCTTTCGTTACTCGGTCGACGGTGTGGAGATTCACGAGCGGATCGAAGTCAGCGACACCGAGTTGGTTCGGCGGTTCACGATCGCCGCCTCGACCAGGCCGGTGTTGTTCATCGGCGACAAGAAGCGGAAATACACCTCATCCACCGGAACCTTCAAGGACGGCGTTTTACAGATTCCCGCCGGTGAGAAAATTCAATTCGAGATTAGCATAAAGCACTCCGCGGGGGCGAAATGAAAAAAGCAGGCAGAATAATGTGGGGCAGAATGATAAAAGAAAGAGGGATTTGCCCCAGAGCGATTCGATGTGTTGTGTGTTTATTATTCTGCCCTCCATCATTCTGCCTTCCGTTGTTGGCCTCGCGACAGGTGTGAACCATGCCGGTTGAAATCGATTCCGAAATACGGGTCTTTTCCGAGGACGAATTTCATACGCTGGCGCACCGCGTGATGGGGATCATTTTCGACATTCATAATGAGCTAGGTCGCCTGATGCAGGAAGAGATATACCAACAATTGATTCGGCGAAGGTGCGAAGCGGTTGGTATTGTTCCTGCTCGACGCGAAGTGGAAATATGTGTTTCCCACAAGGGTTTTCAGAAGTCTTACTTCATGGATTTGTTATTCGCCTGCGGAGTAATGGTCGAGACGAAGACGGTCGCGGCACTTGGCGATGCGCATCACGCACAGACGCTTCAGTATTTGATGCTGGCAGATATGCACCACGGGCTGTTGGTCAATTTGAGTCAGGACGAAGTCAAGAAACGATTTGTGTCGACGACGATGGACACGACGGAACGGCGGCACGTCGTCGTGTGCGATTCGCAGTGGCACCCTATCAACGATTTCGGCCGACGACTGCGAGACACCTTTTTGGGGATACTTGCCGACTGGGGAGCATTCCTGCAAACGTCGCTTTACCGCGAAACGATCGTCCATTTGTTCGGCGGCCGGTCCGCAGTCGTGAGAAGGATTCCGATTTATGTAGACGGCGCAGAAACTGGAAGTCATGAGGTGTGTCTCATTGCGGAAGATACGGCATTTGCCATAACAGCAATGAAGGGCGACACATCTCACATGCAGGATCATTTAAGAAGATTTCTCGGCCATACGAGACTCGCCTGCATCGAATGGATCAACATGGATAACCACGACGTCAAATTTACAACATTGGTCAATCGCAAAACAAGCTAAGGCAGAATAATGTGAGGCAGAATGATAAAAGAAAGAGGGGTTTGCCTCAGAGTGATTCAATGTGTCGTGTGTTTATTATTCTGCCCCCCATCATTCTGCCTTCCTTTGTTTGCCTCGCCACAGACGTGAATCAGATATCAGAAATAAGCGGAGTGGAGTCGGATGACGGAGGAAAGGAAAGTAGGCAGAATAATGTGGGGCAGAATGATAAAAGAAAGAGGGGTTTGTCTCAGAGTAATTCAATGTGTCGAGTGTTTATTATTCTGCCCCCCATCATTCTGCCTTCCTTTGTCTGCGTAAAGTTTGCCTTTCAGCCAATACCACGAACTCAATTACAGCCATTAGGGATACCGAATCATGCTTAGCCGATTTCGACCCGTGAAGATGTCGATGCTTATCTTGGTTGCCGTCTTGGCCGCGACCGGTGCAGATGCCCTTGCCCAGTCCTACCGCGTCGAGACGATCAACGTGCCTAAGGACATCCGCCTGGAAGTCGGCGGCATGGGCTTTTGGGACGACGGCACGCTGGTGATGTGTACGCGCCGGGGCGAAGTTTGGAAATACAAGGACGGGCAGTTTCGCCTGTTTACCTTTGGGCTGCACGAGCCGCTCGGGTTGCTGGCCGGTAAGAAGGGCGAGATTTGGGTCATGCAGCGCGGCGAGGTTTCGCACATCAGCGATACCGACGGCGACGGAAAGGCCGACCGCTTCGATACGATCAATCAAGGCTGGGGCTACACGGGCAACTATCATCAGTACGCTTTCGGACTGGAACGCGACAAACAGGGCAATTTCTACGGCACGCTCGGCTTGGGGTTCTATCGCGGCGGCGACCGCTTCAAGGGCACCTGGCTGGGCACCCGAGACGAAATCAAGTATCGCGGCTGGGTCATCAAGATCACGCCCGAGGGCAAGCTGATTCCCTTCGCCCCCGGCCTGCGAGCGCCGAACGGAATCACGATCGACCCCGACGGCGAGCTTTTCACAACCGACAACCAGGGCAGCTACATCGCCAGTGGTTGGTTGATGCACGTGCGGAAGGGCGATTTCCTCGGCCATCCGAGTGGGCTGATCGACGACGTGCGATATAAGGAGCCGTGGAAGTTTTCTCGCGAAAAGCTGCTCGCCATGCGCAAGCGGCCGGCCGTGTTCCTGCCGCACGGGGTGATGGGTAATTCAACCTCGAAGCCGATCTGGGACACCACGAAAGGTGCTTTTGGGCCGTTCGCCGGTCAGACGCTTATCGGCGACGTACAAAACGGCAAGCTCTCGCGGGTTGTCTTGGAAAAAATCGACGGCGAATACCAGGGGGCCGCCATTCCGTTCATTTACAAGCGGCTCGGCGGCGGCGTGAACCGATTGATCTTCGACAAAGAGGGAACCCTGTGGGTCGGCTTTACCGGACGCGGCTGGGCCGCCGGAGAAGGGCTAAAGAAGATCACCTACACGGGAAAACTGCCGCACGAAATTCTTCGCATGTCGCTGACCAAAACCGGTTTTCGGCTGACGTTTACCAAACCAGTCGACCGGGCCGAGGCCGCCAAGGTAGGCAATTATTCTCTGCGTCACTTTGAGCTAGAATGGCACGCGGCCTATGGCGCAGGCCACGGCAAATCAAAAACGGTCATTCCGAAATCGGCCACCGTCTCGGCCGATGGACGCCAAGTCACGCTGGAACTGCCGGAACTGCTCACGAAGAAAATCTACGAACTTCACATCACGGGACTGGCCGCCACCGACGGCAGCAAGCTCGAACACCCGATGGCGTATTACACTTTGAACCGGCTGAAAAAGTAGACACGAAGTTCGTTCGCCGTTTACAGAACAGCACATCGACAGTGCCTCAAGAAAAAGAATCGGTTAGAAACCTCACGGCGGGAACGGCATTCGCGATCCTGAGCGAAAGAAGGTAGGCAGAATAATGTAGGGCAGAATGATAAAACAATCAGCGTTATGCACCAGAGAGACTTCAAGGTGTGATTATTATTCTGCCTCCCATCATTCTGCCTTCTGTTGTTTGCCGCTGCTTTCACTTTGATTCGAGTCATCAGCGTCGATTAGCGGTTCCCTACCTTTTTCACCATCTGCTTACGAGGACACTTCCATGAAAACTATGGCCACCGTCGTTTTGTTTGCGGGTCTTGCTGCCGCCAGTGTTTCGGCCGCCGAAAAGCCGATCGTCAAGCTCTCCGCCGACGACATGTCGGCCTGGGGCAAGAACGTGGGGGCTTGGAAGGTTGTCGGCAGTGTGAAGGTCGATGAGAAAAACGAAAAGCGGTTCACCTCGACCGCCGGCAAGGGCGTGCTGATCAACGGCGACGCCGGCCGCACCAGAAATCTGCACAGCGCCCGCCAGCACGGCGACGTGCAGGCGCACATCGAGTTTATGGTGCCCAAGGGTTCCAACTCCGGCGTCTATTTTCAGGGGCGCTACGAAATACAGATTCTCGATAGTTGGGGCCAGAAGAAACTCAAACACGGAGACTGCGGCGGGATCTATCAGCGCTGGGGCAAGCAGGGCGGTTTTGAAGGACACGCCCCCAAGCTCAACGCCAGCCGGCCGCCGGGCCAGTGGCAATCGTTCGACGTCACGTTCCGCGCCCCGCGCTTCGATAAAGACGGCAAGAAGACGGCCAACGCGGTGTTTGTGAAGGTAATCCACAACGGCAAGGTCGTCCACGAAAATGTCGAAGTCACCGGCCCCACCCGGGCGGCATCTTTCAATGACGAAAAACCGCTCGGCCCGCTGATGTTGCAGGGCGATCATGGCCCGGTCGTGTATCGGAACCTTCGGCTGACGGCGTTGGGACAACAGTGAGAGAAATCGGCGGAAAACCGCCTCAATTCTCTCCTGCCGAAAGGGCGATATCACTAGATGCAGGGCAAGCACGTGAAGTTGGCGTTGACCCGAGTGCCCACAATCGCCTATTAGAAGCGTCGACTTGCCCTGATTAGCCAACGATTTGGTGCTGCTAGGATACGCGACGAGCCAGACCCACTGAGCCACCTCCTGCTGTTGACGCTCTTTGTCGCGACTGACCCGGTCAGAGCGCAAGGAGGCGCACATGAGCTGGCAATCCACCTCGCTCGCGGGTCGCGCGACCGGTCGCATCGCGCGGTCGATTCCGCTGTTTCTCTTGGCGGTGGCGGCTTTGCAGCTTGCTGTGGGGGCGAGGTTGCTGTGGCGACACTACAGCGATGCACGGGCCGGGTCGATGCGGGCGTCTTTCGGCGTGTTGTTCATCGTCGCCGCGGTGGTCGGGCTGTTGGCGATTCATCGCCGTTGGGGCCACGGGGCCGATCGTAGCGCCGTGCGATTTCGCAAGCGGTTGTATTGGCGTTGGCTGGCGGTCGGATTCATCGGTTGTTACGTCGTTTGCTTGATGCTCGGCCCCGACCCTTCGCGGCAAAACGCCTTTTGGACCGCGGTGGCCTGGTGGCACACGGCGCTCGTTTGGTCGCTCACCGCGCCGCCGCAAAGGTTCGCCCGCCTGACGAGTTTCCTCAAGCGTCGCTCCGTGCTCGCATTCGGCTGGACCGCTTACGCGCTGGTGATGGTCGTGTTGGTCGGCGAACTGGGGTTGCGCGCTCTGGCCTTGGCCACCGGAGACCGACCCGCCGAGCGGTACATCGCCCGCGGCCAAACATTACCGCCGGGTAGCCAGCTCCGCGGCCGACAGGTCAACACCCAGGGTTACTGGGACGAAGAATTTCAGACCGCCCGTGCGCCCGGGACGATGCGCATCGCGGTGCTGGGCGATGAAATGACACTCTCGGGCGACGCCACAAGCAATTGTCTGGCTCAGGTCGAGCAACTCAATCGTGGCGTCGAAATCTACAACTTCGGACTTCCCGGCGTCGGACCCCGGGAATATGCGGCGCAGGTCACTGGCGACGTCTCTCGGTACGAGCCGCAACTGGTGATGCTGTTTATTTCGGTCGGCGACGACATCACTTCGCAATTGCCCATGCCGGGCATGTTCGATTGGCGCGGGCTGCATTTGTATCAGGCGGGGGCAAAGCTGTTTTCTGATCGTCCGGCCGCTCGTCCCATGCCGCAGATTTCGGCAGTCGAGCCGATCGACCGCCGCGATTATCTGAATCGTTGTGCCGGCCGGCTGAGCGTTTGCCGCACGCCGCTCAACCGTCGCATGCGCCGCCGCTGGCAAGAGGTCGAAGCCCATCTGCACGAGGTCGCCCGCGAGTGTCGGCGGCGCGACGTGCCGTTGGTGATTGTCGTCGTCCCGGCCGATTTTCAGGTCAATCGCGTGCTGTGCGATTCGATGCGGCGGCGGCTCGGTTACACGCCGGAGCAAGTCGACCTGGAACTGCCACAGCGCCGGCTGCGCGAATTCGCCGACTCGGCCGGCCTGCCGCTGCTCGACCTGCTGCCCGATTTCAAAGCCGACGGCCCCAAGCTCTACGTCCGCCACCAGAACCTCTGGAACCAGCGCGGCAACACCCAAGCCGCCCTGCTAATCGACGCCTGGCTCCGCAGCCGCTACCCGACCAGCGACGAGCGGATCGCCCGGGTCGAGTGATAGGATGAAGTGCGGCGCTACCGGACCTTTGCCAGACGAAGGCTCACAGTCGGTAGGGTGCATCCCGATGCACCGCCCAACGCCGCCAATTATCGATTGGTGCAGCGGGATGCACCCTACGCAACTTGTATTGCGCGGGACATTCAACGATACTGGACAGCCACGCCAGTCGCCAAAAGGGCGCCTACGAACGACGTCGATCTGACGTATCACACCGACATTAGGGAAACCACTCCATGCGTTGCTTCTGCCTGTTCACGCTGATCGTTTTGACGGCCAATGTCGCTCTTGCGGAAAAGGATGCCGAAAAAAAGACGGCAAAGTTCGCGCCCGATCAAAAGACGCTGCCGGCCAAGCCGCCGAAGGGGGCGATTGTGCTGTTCGACGGCAAGGACACGAGCCACTTTCTCAGCATGGCGGGCGGCAAGATCAATTGGCCGGTCGAGGACGGGGCGCTCGTCTCGACGCGAAAGGGCGGAAACACCAATCACATCGTCTCCAAGCTGCACTTTCGCGATGCCGACATTCACGTCGAGTTCATGCTGCCGGCGAAGGGCTCGGGCAATAGCGGCATCTACATCCACGGAAACTACGAGTTGCAAATCCAAAACTCTTACGGCAAGAAGAAAATCAGCATGGGCGACGCCGGCGCCGTGTATGGATTCTCCAAGCCGCTGGTCAATGCCTGCCGCAAGCCGGGCGAGTGGCAGGTTTACGACATCCGCTACCGGGCTCCGCGCCGTGACGAGGCGGGCAAGATCATCAAGAACGGCACCATCACCGCCTGGCTGAACGGGCAAAAAGTGCAAGAGGCGGCTAGCTTCGGCGAGCCCCGTTCGGTTTATCACCCCTTCCGTTACGGCACGACCCCGTATCTGAAAACGATTTGGAAACAGCAGAAGGCCACCTCGGTCGGCCCCGTCTTCTTGCAAGATCACAGCAACGCCGTCCGCTTCCGCAATGTTTGGCTGCGGCCGCTGGACGAGAAGGCGTTTGTATACGAACCGAAAGCGGCGGCCTCTGCCAAAGGCCCGCTGCGGGTGTTCGTTCTCGTCGGGCAATCGAACATGCAGGGCAAGGGAAAAATCCAGCATCTCGATGCGTTGATTGCCGACAAATCGACCGCCGGCGATTACAAGCACCTCAAGCAAGGCGACCAATGGGCCCGGCGCGACGACGTGTGGATCAAATACTGGGACAAGAAAGGCAAGCTGACCGTCGGTTACGGCAGCCCCACCGATCGTATCGGGCCGGAACTAGGATTCGGGCATGTCGTCGGCGAGAAGCTGGACCGGCAGATATTGATTATCAAAGTTGCTTGGGGCGGGCAGAGTCTGGGGCGAGATTTCCGTCCGCCCAGTGCGGGCTTGCCGAGCAAAGAGCGGCTGCAGGAGATTCTCGATCGGACCAACAAGAACAACAAGAAGCGAAACCGCCCGCTGATCAAGCTGGCGGATGTGAAGGCCAAGTACGGGCAAAAATACCGCGAGACGATCGCCGAGGTTCACACCGTGCTGGCCGATATTAAGAAGGTCTTCCCGGCCTACGACGGATCGGGCTATGAACTATCCGGGCTGGTGTGGTTCCAGGGATTCAACGACGTCATCAACGACGAGTTCCGCGCCGAGTACGGAAAAAACATGGTCCACTTCATTCGCGACATCCGCAGAGACTTGGGTGTGGCGGATCTGCCGATCGTCATCGGCGAGCTGGGAATGGCCGGCCCAGTCGTCGATCCGCGGTATGCCCACAAACACTACGCCGTCCGCAAGGCGCAGGAGGCCCCGTCGAAAATGCCGCAGTTTAAGGGCAGCGTGGCCTACGCCAGGACGAGCCCTTACGTGGTCAAAGAGGGCCAAGGTTACGACGGCGGCTACCATTACCGCGGCCGCGCCGACACCTTTTACAAGATCGGCGAGTCATTCGGCAAAGCCATGCTGCCGCTCCTCAGCGACCTCCCCAAGGATCACACCCGGCAAGTCAGCGCAGCCGGCAAACAGGCCGGGTCGAAGTACGGATTCTAAGGGGCGCCGATGCGGGACTAGACGGCCGGGAGGAATCCCCTACGATAGAAGGCCGCCGGGGCTGTGGCGGAATTGGCAGACGCGCGGGATTTAGGATCCCGTTCCTTCGGGAGTGCAGGTTCAACTCCTGTCAGCCCCATTTTTCAAAGGCCATTTTTCAAAGAGTCGAGGCGGCAAATGTTCGTGTGAACGCTAATTCCCACGACGGCCCGTGACGTCAAGATAGCCGTGGACGCCGCCGGTTTCGCTGGCCAGGCGGGTGAAGAAATTGGCGGACGCATCGAGCGGCCCCTGGCC
>JADFKK010000191.1 GCA_022564995.1 Planctomycetota bacterium
CCTCCGTCCGTAAAATCAAAATCAATCCCATTAACCAACCGCACTCCGTCCAACTCGACCGGCAGCGACCCGTAGTTGTAAAACTCAATAAACTCGAAGTCGTCGTTATCAGAGTTACCCACGGCCTCCGCGGCCGGGTTAAAGTGAATCTCACTGATCGCAATCGCAGGGATGCTCACGATAAACGTGGCGTTATTGAGCGCGCTCCATGAGCCGCCGGCCGTGCGGATGCGGGCCTTCACCTGGGTGCTTTCGCGAAGCGTAATGTCGCCATCGTAAACGAGCGCCCCCGGTCGGATCGCCCCGCCTGCCAGCCGCGGATCGCTGCCGTCCGTCGTGTAGTAGATAGTGCCCGAGCCGTTCTCGTTGGTCATCGTTAGCTGGAAGCCGCTGGCCACCTCTCCGCCGTGTTGGTTGTACGACGGCGCGTCGACGCTGGGGTAAAGTCCGACGGCGCGGTATTGGCCAAGCAAGATGCCGGTGCGCTGGGGAAAATACCGCGTCAGCAGCCGGTTCCGCTCAGCCTGCCATTCGACGTCGCGGGTGTACGGCGTCGATCGTTTGGCGTCTCCCCAGCGGGCCGATTCGCCGATGATGGCCCGCTCGATGCTGCGGGCGCGAACTTCCCAGGTCTCGGCGGCGGCGGCCGGAGTGAGCGCGCCGTCGTTGAATAGGTGCTTCTGTACGTGGTCCGCGTAGCGAAGTCGGAACTCCTCATTCTGACGCAAGGCGTTGTAAACATTCCAGGCATGCGCCTGCGGATTCTGCGAACCGGCCAGACCGGGGCTGTTCAGTCCCGGTGCGATGTTATTGTTGTCCGTCGCGTTCCACATGCTGAATTCCATGTCCCACACGAAGAAGCGGAACTGCGGATCGCCGACACGGCTGCCGATCGCCCGTTGGTTGTTGCCGCTGAAGGCCGTCAGCCCGTCGCGATTGGTGACATACTGATTGCGAATCATCCAGTCGATGAAATCGTCCATCGCAACCATCCGTTGTAACTCGGCGTAGTCTGCGTCGGTGGTCACGCGGGCCGCCAGCGCACGATTGGCCAGAGCGATCATCTCGTTGTATCGCACCAAATCGCCGTCGATCACCTCGTTGGTGCTCGTGCGTCGATTCAGCGCGTCGTAATCTTCGTCGCTGCCGCCGAAATACTCTTCGCCAAATTGTGCATCGGGCCGCTCGACCGGATTATAAAGACCCCAATACAAGCCGTTCAGATACAAATGAACCAGCGTTGCATGGCCGTCGACGGCGCCCATTTCTCTTGCAAGATCGCGGGCGTACGTGTCGCGCAGGTATTGCGATTGCGCGGGAACTTGAGTCCCTCCCCAGGATCGCCCGCCCTGGGCTCGCAAGACAATGCTGTCAAACTTATCGACCGGCGCGTCGGGAAACAGCGGATACTCCAGCTTCTTCGGCCCGTACTCGTCGCGAAACTCCAGTCGGAACGAGTGCTTGGGCGTGCGGGAATGCGTTCGCCAACTGAAGCCGTGGATACGGATGCCCGAATCGACCTGAAACGAGGTGCCGTCCGGTTCGATAAACTCGACGGACGTGGGATGTTCCCAGGCCCTGCCGCGCTGGTTCGAGTTGATGTAAATCCCGCGCTCCTGCCCGAACAAATCCTCGGGGTCCATCACAATCGACATCGTCGGGATGTCCCTCAACCCCTGGATGATCTCGTCGCGGTAAGCCGGGTCGTTGACGACGTCCGGGTCCATCTGATAGTCGGCGGAAATCGGATTTTGGGCCACGCCGTCCCAGGTCGTCGGAAAACCGGGCAGACTGGCCGGCTGGCGGATGACGTCTTCGAGGAAAATGTAGGTCTGCGTGTCGACGTTGGTCGGCTCGAAATCCTCCTTGAAGGCCGCGGCGCGGAGCGTTGTCGTGGTTTCGACGCGCAGCGTGGCTACTGGCGGAGAATCCGCGTTCGGGCTGTCCACCCGCGTGCCGTGATCCAATGTCGGCGCCGACCCGTCGGTGGTGTAAACGATCGTCGCTCCCGGCGTGTCGGAGGTGATGCTGACGTCGAACGGCACGTCGTAGAAGCCGCGGTCGACGTCGAAGGCCGTATCGCCCACGAAGCCGGCGATGGCCAACCCGTTGGCCTCACCGGGCGTTGGCTCGAGGAAATATCCGGCCGTGGCCGAGGGCGATTTGCGAGCGACCAGCTTCGGCAGGACGAGGAAGTCGGCGTCGCCGGCTGTGCGGTTGAGGGCATGAATGGCCAGGATGTTCTCGCCGTCGCGCAGCAGCGCGGCGGGCACGTTGAAATCAACCGCGAGCGTTCCGTCGTGCTCGGCGGTTGCCTGAGCGGTGAACGACACGGTTCCACCCGGCGCGTTACCGCGACCGACCTCGACGCCGTTGACATAGGCCACGAACCCGTCGTCGTATTGTATGTTGAGCGTGGCGTTGGCCAGCAGCGCCGCCTCGCTCACCTCGAAAGGTACGCGGAGCAGCGCCGAGGCATTTTGCCCTTTCAATTCGTCTTCGACGTCGGTCGCAATGAACCGCGAATAGGCTCCCGGTGGAAAGTCGCGGGCCATCACTTCCACTTCGGCCAAGTGCAGCCATTCGCTGTTGGTGCCGCCGAAGGCGACCTTGCTGACCCGCACCTTGCGGCCGGTCACTCCGCCGCCGGGCACCTGAGATAGATCGACGGTGAACGTGGCGCCGAGCTCGACGTTGGTCGCCTGTCCACCGGTGCCATCCCAGGGATTGAACACGTCGCTGGCGAACAGCACCTCGTCGGCCGCGTCCCGAACTTCCACGGTCAGGTTATAGTCGCGCTCGGGCGAGCAGCAGTTGGCCCGCGTGACGACGTCGATCGACTCGATGAAGAAGTCGTTACCCAGATCAACTTCCCACCACGGCCGCAGGTCTCCTGTCGCGGTGTGCGAGATGGAATTGCCCGTTCGATTGCCGTCGACCGCATTGCCGGCGGCCAGTCCGAAGCCGTTGGTCGACTGTCTGGCCGGCTTGCGCAGCGCCACGTTTGAAAGCGGCGGAGGCGGCGGAGCGTCGTCGAAGCCGACGCCGACGGTGACGTCTTGCCACGTGTCGTCGTTTAGCGGCTCATCGCCACCGGTCCAGGTCGATCCGATGATCGCCTCGTCGGCGGCGGTGGGCACGAGCATCTTGGCGGGCGAGCCAGCCTCGATGAGTGTCGACGTCGACTGCGCTTGCTCGACCCCGTAAGAAACATCCTCGAATTGTTTGGGGAAACTCGGGGCAAACTCGTGGGCCACGCTCTCGTCGGGCCGCACCAGCGCGAGATATTCGCCGCCGGCATCAAGCTGGAAGTTGGTGTGCAGATTTCCGTCGCCATCGGCCACACCGCTACCCGAGGCGAACACGACCAGATAGGCGCCCGGCTGCAGCACGGCGCTGGGAAACTCCCATTTGTCCAGTAAGAGCGCATCGTCGGTCAGATGCCAGCCATTCAGGTCGATCGCCTGATCGCCAGCGTTGTGAATTTCGATCCAGTCAGAGGAGCGCCCCGCCGCATCGGTCAACCCGTCGTCGTTCTTGGCCAGAAACTCGGAGATGATCGGCTGCGCGGCCAGCATCTGCCGCGTTTCGAGCGGCTCGAAAGTTAGGTGTTGCTTGCGATGCCTGGGTGCCACTGCTGGCTTGCCCAGCAGTGCCGTCGCGGCTTCTCGCCCGGTCCGAAGCACTGCTGGACAAGCCAGCAGTGGCATCCGGCGGGAAACCGTCTTTTTCCGAGAGTTACGACGCATGAGTAGCCTAAGATCGACGCGATATCGGCCTTCGCCCCCGTTGCCGAATGAGATCGCTGAGTCCCGCTGAACCAACGGACAGGAACCTCCCAATACAAGTGTCAATGTTACACGAATTCTCGCGTTATTTCACGTAGTTTGTCGCCTCGCGGCCAAAAATTCTGAAATTTGCCGAGGAATAGCTCAACAGCTACATGTCCATTCGACGGAAGGCGGCGACCTGTAGATCGGGTGGATCCCCTCCGCCAATCCGACTCAACAGAGCGAGACGGACGAAGACAAGCCGCCGATCTGGCTGGGAATGAAGCTCGGATACATGCACGATGTTATTCACGGGTGCCATGGGCAGCTTGCGTGCCCTTGTCCGTCTCATGTATCCCGTTGCGCAAGGGCGGGCAAGCCGCCCATGGCACCCAATTTCGTCAGCCGGTGAACAATCCGCGTTAGCCGTCAACAAAAAAACGCCGGCCCCGAAAGGCCGACGTTCAAGTATTCAGAAACTCTGCGACTAGCGACGATTTCTGCCGCATCGACGCCGGCACGCGAACATAGCCATACCGATCAGCAGCAGAATACCGGACGATGGTTCCGGGATGATGCCTTCGATTTCCAACGTACCTCCGCCGTAACCGAAGTTCGTAGTGAAGTCGCCGGCACCGTTGACTGAAAACACGGCCGTGGCTACGCCGGTGCCGTCATCGACTAAAATTGGTGTGCCGCCAGCGTCAAAGAATTCGATGTCGATGTTTTCGGGGCGAGCCGGGCAACAGCCGTCCAGCCGGTTGTGGATTTCAATTGGTTTGGCAATGGCGTCGATATCCTGCACCGAGGGAAGCACGATCGTGTAATTCTCGACTCCGGCTGAGGCTGCCACGGCCCCGTGTGTGCCAGTCCCGCAACAATTCGCGACAACGTCGTCGATGGCACCCGTGGCGTTCGAGCCAAAGGCAGGTGCAAAGTTCGGCGTTCCCGTGGCACCAAAGGCCAGCGAAGCGACGTCCGTGCCGGCCACGTTAAAGATGTTCACCTCTTCGAGATAGAACCAATCCCCGCCACCATTGTCCGATATCTTGATTGTTTTGACGCCCGAGATGGGAGTTGCATGGGCGAAGGCGGAAAGGAAACCACAGATTGCAAGTGACAAACAGATTCTTTTCATTATGTCCCTCCAATAGCGTGCTGGTGATCTTCAACAAGATGTTTTGTGCAGCAACCGAAACAGCCGTTCAGACCTCGGAATATCCCCCCGGAAAACCCACCCAAACGGTACAACCCTGATGTTAATACGAATCCTACGTAATGCAAGCATTTTTTTCTGCCGGCACCAAGAAAACCCAAAATTTCTGGAAATTTGGCCGAAAACCCCTCATTTGGCTGGTTTCCCCTGAAATCCGACTGACGCCGCGACGGGTTGGGTTGACTTGCCGTTGTCGTCCGCCAGGTGTAAGGCGAGTGCGGTGGCACAACTGTGACTCAACTGCCGGACGTTGCATCGCCGGGGACCGCGACATTATACCCGCGGCAGCGGGTGTGCCGATCATCAAGGACCACGCATGAAAACTGCAATTTGGCCCACTATTATTGCGTTCGGTATCGTCGTCGCCTGCCGTGCGCTATCAGGCCCAGCAGGCCAAGGGCGGCGAGAACGATGGAGGAGGGCTCGGGGATTACGTTACTCGCGGCTTCAAAATGAGCTTGCACCTGGTCGACGTCTAGCACCGAATCGTAGATCGCGAAGTCATCCATGCGGCCATCGAAATAACGAGCGCCGTTCCAGCCGGCGATTTGGGCGTCGACCAAGGCGGTCAGTGGCGCACCGCCGTGCGGCAGGTTCGTCGTCTCAACACCGTCGATGTAAATGTGCGTCTCACCGCCAGCCGCCGAATCGTAGGTGGCAACTACGTGATACCAGATGTTGCTTTGAATCGTGCCGCCGGGAGTATTGATGTTGTTAGGGCCACCCCCGGCCACGGCATGTTCAATGTCGCGTCCCGACTTGATGTTGAAATGGATGTTTCCTGTGGCGAACGTATCGGTGGAATAAATCGAAGTGCAGCAACCGCCCGCGGGTTCTCCCTCCAGGTTGAGCCAAGTTTCAATGGTCACCTGAGGAAACGAGCCAAGCGCCGGCACATCGACCCAGCCGGAAGCCCCGTCGAAGGAAACCGCCGAGCCAAGCCCGGCTTTACCGCTGGCTTGCTGAAGTTGCACGCCACCGATATAGATGCCATCGGCGCCGGTCGGAGAAGAATCGACCGCCGTGGTTCCGTTGAGTTCGTCGAACTGATAATAAAGAATCGGATTGTCACCTAACACGGCGTCTGAATATGGGCTCGCCGCGCTGATGCCTCCGCTGGCCACGTATAGTGCGATGGCGAGAAGCCCCGATACGGTTCTTTTCATGACACACTCCTTGAGCAACAAATAGGTTGGCCTCGTTGAAAAACCCTGTGAGGTCACGGGAATCGTTCAGACCGTCAACAGCACTGCTCCCGATCTTACTACAGTTCGCCGGGACGTCAAGGAAAAAACAGCAGGTCCAACAAGAAAGTGATGCCGGGATATCTTGCATTCTGGGCCGAAAGCGCTTGCCTGTGGGGATTTCGGCGGTCTCTACCGCAGGATAGGTAGATTCATGCCGAATCCGGCCAGAAATTCTCCTTTGGAAGCGATTTCATCTGCGCAGACTTTCACTCGATCGGTTATACATTGGTCGCGGCTTTACCATCCCACGCAGCTTCCGCCCATCCGAGGCGGACCACACCGCCAGCATCATGCCCAAGACGATTCCCGTGCCTGAGCGTTCTTTCTACGCACGATGGGGTATCTGGATCATGCTCGCTGCGGCGCTGCTGCTGCCCGTGGTTGTCTGGGGCGCCGTGCGGGCGGCGCAAAGCAACAACAACAACATCAAGCAGTGGCTGCCCAAGGACATGCCCGAGACGGAGGTTTATCGTCGCTTCAAGGATCAGTTCGGCACCGATGAATACGCCGTCGTCAGTTGGAAAGGCTGCACGTTGGCCGATGAGCGTCTGGAGCCGTTCGCCGCAGCGGTCCTCGCGCAGCGACTCCGCCGCCGCGACTACGCCGAGCGCGGGTTGATTTCGTACTGGGTGGCGAAGATTGCCGACTGGCTTGACGGAGAACGGACCAGCGGCCCCGCGAACCAGAACGAAGGGGCGTTGTTGTTCGCCGACGCCACCACCGGGCCGCAATTCATCGAGAAGCTGCAAGAGGCCGAGCAGGCGGTCACCTCGGAGGACGACGAGCCACGACTGACGCGAGACGACATCATCAAGCGTTTTCAGGGGTTGTTCATCGGGCGAGAAAAGGTTGGCCAAGACGATCAAGGGCGAGACGATTATGACACGTGCGTCGTCATCAAGCTGGCCGAAGCGGGCGACAACGATCGCACCGCGGCGGTCGAGGCGCTGTACGAGGCGGCCGAATCGGTCGGCCTGCAGCGAGAAGACGTTTATCTGGGCGGCGAAACGGTCAGCAACGCCGCGCTCGATACCGAAAGCCAACGGGCGATCAACTCGCTGACCGGGATTTCGGTGCTCGTCGCATTCGTGATGGCGCTGGCGAGCTTGCGTAGTATCCGCCTGACGCTGGTCGTTTTTCTTGTCGCCGGCTTCAGCGCCGCGCTGGCACAGGCGATGGTCCACTTCACCGGCGGGCAACTGAATCTGGTGCTGGTCGTGATGCCGGTCTTGGTCTACGTGCTGGCCATGTCGGCCGGCGTCCACGTGATCAACTACTATCGCGATGCGGTGCGCACACGCGGACGCCAGGGGGCAGCGCTGCGGGCGGTGGCCGATGGCTGGCTGCCCTGTTCGCTGGCGGCGGTGACCACGGCGGTCGGCCTGATATCGCTCAACGTAAGTCACGTCGAACCGGTGCAGAAGTTCGGCCAATACGGGGCGTTGGGCATTCTGGTCAGCCTGGCGTTCGTGTTTCTGTTGCTGCCCTCGCTGCTAGAGCAGCGCTGGATCGGCGGGGGAGTTTCCGCCCGATCGAGCGACACGCCGGCGTCCGAGCCGTCGCTGGCCCACTTGCTGGTCGTCGCGACGATCCGCCACCGCGTTGTTGTCAACGTGACGTGCTGTGTGGCGCTGATTGCCTTCGGTATCGGAGCGAGCAGGATCAACACGTCGGTCAAGCCGATGCGGTTTTACAAACAGGACAGCACGATCGTCCAGGACGCGACGTGGTTCGAGACGCATCTCGGCCCGCTGGTGCCGATGGAAGTCGTCATCCGCTTCGACAACCAAAAGAACAAGATGTCGTTCGACGAGCGGCTAGGGTTCGTCAAGAAGGTTCGCGATCGGATCGCCGGCATGGACGAAGGTGTGGTCGGCGCGACGATCAGCGCGGCGACGTTCGACGTGCCGATGTCCGAGTTGACTGGGCCGGTAATACTTCGCAAGTTCGAAGAGAAGGCGCGGGCGATCATTCGCGAGAACAAGCTCACGCCCGTATTTAAGGAGAACGGCTATCTGGCCGAGGTCGAAGATGACAACGGCGAGGTGCAGGAACAACTCTGGCGGATCACCGTTCGCGTGGCGGCGCTCGGCGACGTTGATTACGACCTGTTTCTCGATCAGATTCGCAAGCAGGTTGATTTGCCAAAAGAAGACGACGCAGCGGACGGCGGCGAACCGTCCGGAGTGACCGCCATATACACCGGCGCGGTGCCGCTGGTGTTTGTGGCTCAGAACGAATTACTCACCGGGTTGCGCAACAGCTTTCTGATGGCGTTCGTATTAATCGGTATCGTTATGATCGTGTTGTTGCGGAGCGTCGGCGCCGGGTTGACGTCGATGCTACCCAACATCTTTCCGGCGGTGATCGTCTTCGGCGCGATGGGTTGGCTGGGCACCGTCGTCGACGTCGGATCGATGCTCACCGCCAGCGTCGCGATGGGCATCGCCGTCGATGACACGTTGCATTACCTCACCTGGTTTCGCCGCTCGCTACGGACCGGCATGTCGCGCACCGAAGCCGTCGTCGCCGCCTACCATCGCTGTGCCGGCGCGATGGCCCAAACCACCGCCATCGCCGGCCTCGGCCTGCTGGTCTATTCCTACAGTTCCTTTCAGCCCGTCTCGCAGTTCGGCCTGTTGATGTGTCTGCTACTGTTGATGGCCCTCGTCGGCGATCTGGTGTTTCTCCCCGCCCTCTTGGCCGGCCGTCTCGGCGCGCTCTTCGAGCAGCGAATACGATCCGGCGCGTGAATAACAATGTAAAGCCGCGACCAGTGGTCGCGCCGACGTGTTGGACGTCACTGCGGAATAGATAACGGTCCGCAGATAATCACAGATGCACGCAGATGAGGGCCACAACTTCTTTTATCTGCGCGTATCTGCGAAATCTGCGGACCACCCAGCGGCAAAGGGCCATCAAATCATGTCGATGTTCGCGCGACGTCCCACAGCACTGCCGGGCAATCCGGCAGTGGCATCCGGCGTTTGAAGCCCCTAGGATGTGGTCGAAGTGATTTGCGACGGCGGCGAGCTGGGGTATTCTCGAACCTCCAATTGCATCTTGTCGATTTCAGAAATAAACCCCGATGCTGACAAGCGATAATTCGCACGATTCGTCTCGACTTTCCGCAGATGCGTAAGCTGAGATTGGAATTGCCGAATTCGATCTAGGGTTGCTTCCAACTCGTCGTCGTTCTTAATCATCAGCTACGGGACGATGATCGCCTATACGCTCGTCCGCTACCCGGAGGCGGACGCCTACGGCGGGATCATGCCGCTGGGAATGTACCTCACGTATTGTGTGTTATACCTCGTCGGCGGATTTGCGGCCGGCGCGGTGGCCGGACAAATCCGCACGCACGTCGCCGCCGCGCTGGGCGAGGCCAAGGCCCGTCGCAAGGCCGAGCAGTTTGAGGCCGACGACATTCCCTTCGGCATCTCCTCGGGCATCGATTACGGCCCGGCCAACGACATGCAACTCGCCCCCGGCGACATTCTCGTCTTGGTCACCGACGGCTTCTTCAAATGGTGCAACACCGCCGGCACTCCCCAGCCCGACGACCTCACCGCCGTGGTGGTCAAACGGGTCGGCTAGCACGAACCGCGATCATCAAGCTCAATCTCCGTCACCTGACGCCTCTCCCGTCGCGGCTGTCACTGGCGTGATACGCATTCTCATCTGCTTTGCGCACCAAATGTAGCTGCGGTCGCCAGACCGCGGAAAATCTGGGGTTACGCTCGACCCCAGGAAACAGACTGTTTTTCCGAACTTCGCTTAGGTTTGCACTTAACCCATTGGCACCAACCACGTTCTGGCGAACGTAGCTACAAGGCCGTGCGCAAAGCAGGTTAATTTGAAGTAACACGATCGAGGAAGGGAGCGGCGCAGACGGGCTGGGCGAGTTCGTCGAGTACAGCGTGGCGCCGAGCTTTCATCGCTGCTTCTTCCAGGGTATCGTAGTCGGTGTAGGCTCGGTTGTTCCTATAATGGCTCTTGGCATCCGTCGTCACGCCGGGCAAGCCGAAGTATTTTCCCAAGAGTGAGTTTCAATGGCTGTAAGACGAGCAGAACTATGTATGCCCGCAGGGACATCGAATGGATTCGGCAACCGAGTTGCCCCAAAACAAAGCCCCTCCCAATCGCGAAACCCCCGAGAAAATCGCCGTTTGAAAACAGGACGATCTCCTCAGGCCAGGGTTGCGCCAATACCAAGGACCATCCACATGAAAACGATCAAGCGACTCAGCATCCTGTCGATTCTATCCTTGGTGATCTCCCTGAATGCCGATCGTGCCCTCGCCCAACCGGCGCTGGAGCGATTGGAGAAGAGGCTGCAGAGCGAACCGCTGCCGCCTCCGCCGGGGCCGCCTGCCAAGCTGGCACCGCTGCCGCTGCCACAGGCCGGGGCGAAGCCGCAAGCGGTGGACGAGCGGGCGTATTTGGGGCTGGTGGGCGATGATCGGCTGGAGCGGGGACGGGGAGTTCGCGTGTTGGAGACGTTGCCCAAGGGGCCGGCGGCGAGGGGAGGATTGCGGGCGGGGGATTTGATCGTGCGGGTCCATGGCAAGCCGGTTGCCACGATGCTGGACCTGACGGAGCTGCTTAAATCGAACCGGCCGGGCGATCGGGCGAAGCTGATGGTCGAGCGCCGCGGCGTGCTGTACGAACTTACGGTCACGCTCGGTCGTCGCCCGCCGGCCAAGGATCGACAATTCCGCGCGTTGCGCCCCGTCCCGCCGCCCGAGCCCAAGCCGCCGGTGGTCGAACGGGTCGAGCGAATCAAACGGCTGGAGCGAGAATTGGCAGAAGCGCGGCGGCGGATCGCGGAATTGGAAAAGCTGGTTAAGATGAAACAGTAGACCGCGCGAGATTCGCTGCGCAGTGCCCACCCTACATGTCGCGCAGGATCTCTTCCGCCGCGTTCTTACCGCAGGCGCCCATCACGCCGCCGCCGGGATGCGAGGCGGCGCCGCATAGATAAAGATTGCTGATCGGCGTGCGGTGATCGGCCCAGCCAGCGACGGGCCGCAGCGAAAATAATTGCCCGAGCGTCATGGCGCCCTGGAAGATGTTCCCGCCGGTCAGCCCGTAGATGCGTTCCAGATCCAACGGCGTGAGCACCTGGCGATGTAAAATCGCGCCCGGCACGTTGGGCGCATACTCGGCCAGCGTCTCGATGCAGCGGTCGCCAAAATCCTCGCGAATCGAATCCCAATCACCCTCGGCCAGATTGTACGGAGCGTATTGCACGAAGATCGAGACGAGGTGCTGACCCTCGGGCGCGATCGTCTCATCGACGCTGGTCGGCATCGTCATCTCCAGGATCGGCCGCTCGCTCGGACGGCCGTATTTCGCGTCGTCGAAGGCTCGTTCCAGATATTCGATGCTGGGGCCGATGTGCATCGTGCCGTGATGATGCGGGGCAACTCCCGTCGACGGCATGGCGGTAAAATTCGGCGGCTCGGACAGCGCCAGATTCACCTTCGCCGAGGCCGAAGAATAATCGATTCGCGCGACCGCCTTGCGGAACGTCTCCGGCAGATCATCTTCGTCCAACATTCGCTCGAACGTCAGGTGCGGATCGACCGACGAGGCCACCACCGCGGCTTGCACTTGCGATCCGTCGCCGAGCGCGACTCCGCGCGCGCGTCCGCCGGAGGTGACGATCTTCAGCACCTCGCTCTCGCGGCGAATCTCGACGCCCAGATCGATGCAAGCCTGCTCCAACGCGTCGGACAGCCCGCCCATGCCGCCCTGCACGTAACCCCACACGCCGCGTGCCCCGCCCGAGGAGCCCATCACGTGATGCAACAACACGTAAGCGCTGCCCGGGGCTCCGAGCGGCGTGAACGATCCGATGATCGCGTCGGTCGCCAAGGTCGCCCGCAACACGTCCGACTCGAACCAGCGCTCCAAGATCGGTCGGGCCGCCCCCGTGAGCAATTCAATCGCCTCGGGCATGTCGTCGCCCAAGCCGGCCAGCGCCTGATGCAGATTCCACAGCTTCTTGGCGTCGCGCAGCCGCTTGCCGAGGCCGATCTTCCGCCAGTTCTTGGGCAGCGGCAGCGGATCGGGCGCGGCCCGCGAGAGCGTCGGCTCGATGATTTGGGCCACCCGTTCCAGCAGGGCCTCGTATTTTGGATAGGCCTCGGCGTCGCGGCGGCTGAACTTGGCGATCTCCCGCTGATTCAGCCCCGGCTCCGGCCCCATCAACAGGCTCCGCCCATCGGGCAGCGGCGTAAACGACGACGGCGAACGGCGCAGAACCTTCAGCCCATACTGCTTTAGCTTCAGTTCCCGGGTGATCTGGGGCAGAAACAAGCTAATCACATAAGCCGCCGTCGAGACCTTAAACCCGGGCCACAGTTCCTCGGTCACCGAACATCCGCCCAAGACGTGGCGCCGTTCCAGCACCAACACCTTTTTGCCCGCCTTCGCCAAATAAGCCGCGCAGACCAGGCCGTTGTGGCCCCCGCCGATGATGACGCAGTCGTAAGTGGAAGCTGGGCTCATGGGACGTGTCGGGGTGGTTTGTCTTGTTTAACGGCAAGCCGCAGGCGACTGCGTTTCGGAGACCCGTTTCCTGAAATACCGTCGCCTGCGGCTTGCCGTTAAACGAAGAGGTTAGTGCGCAACAAAGTCTTATCTACCCATCGCCCAAAAACAGGATCGGGCATGAAAGATTTTCTTGCCGACGGGCCGCCGACAGGAGAGGCGCCGAACGAGCAGGGGAAGCAAGATCGAAGCGGCAGAGCAAGGCTGAATGCTGAGGGGTTAATCGAGCAGCGTTTCCGGCGTCAATCCCCGCTGTGCTGCGTTGGCGCTGATCTCGCGCATGACCTCTGCCAGCGACGCCTCGGATCGCGTCGCGTCGCGCAGACGTAGATTGATGAGCAAGTCCAACTTGCGGCGTTCGTCGTCCGACGCGGCGCGATACGCATCGGCCACCTCGGAATCAACGGAAACGGTGATTTGATCGTCGTTCATAGGTTCGCCACGCTGGTCTTTCGATACGTCTACCATATCAGCAACGGTGGCCGTGGGTAAACTGTTGGGTAGAAAATACCGCTAACAGCTAACCTCTGTCTCGTGTCCTCCTCCGCCCGATGCGACAGAACAGGCCCAACACGCCAAAGACGGCCAGCAGGAACGAGGACGGCTCGGGAGCGTGCGGCGCCCCGGCGAAGCCAACATTGTCGAACATGAAAAACTCGCCAGCGATTGGGGCATCAATGGTGGAAAAGATTTGCAGGGCGGCCTGTTGCCACTCGTCGGCAATCTTCAATTGCAGCGAATTCCACTCGCCCTTGGTCAATTCGCCCGCGTTGATGTCCACCCCGGAGACGTCGAGAAGCGTGAGGGAGTCGGTGAGATCTCCGTGAGACACCTCGGCACGAATCCGCAAGAAGTCCCCTTCCTCGTAAAGTCGATCCGGCAGCCAAACGTCGATCGTTATTTCGACGTCTTGAATCTTGGCGGAATTCCAAGACACGACGTCGAAGTTCAACTCAATCCCACCAGAATGTGGAAGTGAGTAGTATGCCTGTTCGCCGTTCGTGAAGGGCGGGTTGGCCGGACTTCCGCCGACTACGCCCGTAGCGCCCATGCCCAGGAACCTGCGGGTAAAACCGATCTCATCTCCGGTCAGGGCCGTGTGCTCGACGGCTCCTAGCGGCGGATCCTCGAAACTCGTCCCCGCGATAAAAATCGGCTGACGAGTGGTCGGTCGAGGCGGCGGAGGTCGAGGAGGAGGATCGGTAAATGCGAACGCGCCGTCCCGAACAAACCAATTCGAATAATCGATCCCGCCGCTAGCGGAATCACGGTCGACTGATATTCCGAAGTCAATGTCACCTTGTGCGTCATTGCTGACCGTAAAAACACCGATCACATGCGTGCCGGGCACGGAATTCGAGCCGCCTGGATCGTATTCAGCCCATCCGGTAACAAAAATTTGCGCGTCCCACTGTTTATTCTGACGAACAACAGAGACGGGGTCGGGAATGACGCCGGGTGAGCGCCGCTGACCGAGCGGCGCCGTGTTGGTCGTCGGCGCCGCAACGTACGAAGAAAAGCGAAGCGGCTCAAAATCCGTTATCACGAACAGCGCGGCGTTGGGTGGCGTGCGGTCCGGTTCACCGAACGGATGATAGTAGATCGAGCCTTCGCTAAGCCGAAGCCGCATAAGCGTGCCCAGCCAACTCGCATCCTCTCCCGTGGTAACCTCCATCGCCCACGATGAATAACCGGCCGGGACGTATTCGACGAAGGGAGATTCGGCATGGCCGGAATCGGCCGTGATCTGCCGAAATGACGTAATGATGTCTGCCCGGACGCTCCCGACCAACAGAGCGAGAACCATCAACGCGACGCGGAAGAAGTACTTCATTGCGAAACTCCCTGGCCGACTGTTTCGGCCTTATCCGAGAAAATCATTAACCGCCCCGTGCTCTTCTCCTAGCGCGACAGAACAGGCCCAGTACGCCGACGATGACCAGCACCAGCGCCGACGGCTCGGGAATCGGCATGCCTTCACCGGCCAGGGCGATGCTGTCGAAGATGAACACTTGGTCGGTGGCTTCGTCGTTGGTGTTGGCGACGATTTGCAGGGCGGCTTGAGACCACACGTCGTCGATTTCCAACAGCAGCGAATTCCACTGGCCCTTGGTCAAATCGCCGGCGTTGATTTCGGCTCCAGTTAGGTCCAGCAGCAGTAGCGTTTCGGACAGCTCGCCGTTTTCTCCGCCGATCACGTCGACGCTAATCCGCAGGGACTCCTCTGCGGCGAATTCTCGATCGGCCACCCAAACGTCCATCGTCAACTCGACGTCTTTAACGCCCAGGCCAAGCCAGTCTATGTTGTCGAAGTTCAGTTCGACTTCGCCCTGCCCGCCGACGACGTAACCCTGATCGCCATTGGTGAAGGGAGAGCCGGCCGGGCTGCCGTCGATCACGCCCGACGTGGCGGCGCCGACCACCGTGCGGGTAAAGCTGATTTCGGCCCCGGTCTGGATCGTGTGTTCGACCGCGCCCACGTCGGGATTCTCGAAGCTATTCCAGCGAATCAGAATCGGCCGTCGCGTGGTGGGTGGAGGTGGAGGCGGAGGAGGCGCGGCGCCGGCGATGCCGATGTTGTCGAAAATGAACGTATCGCTGTCGAGACCGCTGTGGGTATTGGTGACGATTTGCAGGGCGGCGCTGCGCCAATCGTTGGCGATTTCCAATTGCAGTGAATTCCAAGCACCTTCGATTAAGGCGCCGGCCTCAATGTCGACTCCCGTAACGTCGAATAACGTGAGCGTTTCCGACAGATCGCCGTTGGACACGTCGGCCAAAATCCGCAGAGAATCTCCCGGCAGATAGTCTCCTTCCGCCAGCCAGACGTCCAGCGTCACCTCGACGTCTTGAATTCTGTTGGGATTCCAACTCACGGCGTCGAAGTTCAACTCGACTTGGCCCTCGCCGCCGACAGAATATCCCTGCTCGCCGTTGGTGAAAGCCGGATCGGCCCCGCTGACGTCGATCACGCCGGAAGAGGCCGCGCCCGAAATCGTGCGGGTAAAGCCGATCTCGGCCCCCGTCCGGACCGTGTGCTCGACCGCGCCCACCAGCGGATCTTCAAACCCGGTCCCGCCGATAAGAATCGGCTGAATCGTGGTCGGTGGTGGAGGAGGTGGCGGTGGCGGAGGTGGCGGAGCGAGCCGACCACCATCCGGACATCGTCATTCACTACACGCGGGTGACGCTGCAGACCGCCAGCCGGGTCGGCAAGACCATCGAAGCGCTGGAGACGCTTGACCGGCTGCTGGAAGTGGATTCTGGGCATGAACCGGGAGCGATCCTCTTGGCGGAGTTGCTTGCGGAACGGCAAGACTGGCCAGCCGTGGTCCGGTTGCTTCAGCCGCTGGGGCCAACTTCTGAGTCATACGACGTCTGCCATAGGCTTGCAGAAGCGTACAGCCGGATGGAAAAACCGGTGGAGGCGGCTTGGTTCTATGACAAAGCGGTCCGGCTGAACCCGGCGGCGGTAGACGACTGCCACGAACTTGCTCGGCTGCACCTTCAGCGCGGGCTCCCGGCGCTCGCCGTTCGCGTCTTGGAGACTGCCCTGGAGCACGATGGTGATCGGCCGCGATTGCAGGCCCTGCTGGCGGAGGCCTACAACGAGGCCGGCAGACCTGTAGGCAGAATCGAGATCGCCCCTCTGACGCTGGCTATTGCTGGGCAAATTTACGCGGAATGGTTTGTACTTGAGAGCATCAAGGATCAGGAGAACACCTACCGCGTCTGCCCGCCAGACTCAGCCATCTATCACTTGTACAAGGCCTATGAACTGGGGCTGAACGACGCTTCAATGCAGTTGCTCGAAGCGGACATTTGGCTGAACGCTCGGTTATTTGGACGTGCTCGGGACATTTATGAGCTGATAGAAGCGGTCGTCCTTCCCGAAGCGTTGCCTGGCTATCATTAACGGTTTGGCCAGGCGCTCTTCGGACTCGATGATTTGGGCGGGTTCCAGCAGCATCTCCAGATGGCCGCCCAGCTCGATCCGCAAACCTACAAACCC
>JADFKK010000192.1 GCA_022564995.1 Planctomycetota bacterium
ACGATAAAGGACAGGCATCTTTCGGTCCATCGCCAATGCCAAGGCAAAACGAAAGGGATTTATGGCCGTCCTTTTCCTTTTCCTTTTTCCCGGCGGACGGCTCAACAAGTGGGACGAGGCCGAGCGGGCCGAACTGCTGGCCGAGCTCGACGCGGCCTTCTTTCACCTCTACGGCATCGACCGCGACGACGCCGAGTACATCCTCTCGACCTTCAAGAAAATCCACGACCAACGCACCCTCTTGCCCGGCCACCCCAGCACGGCCCAGTTCATCCTGCAAAAATACGCCGAAATGTCCTTCCCGGCGTAGCAAACGAAAAATGAAGGGCACCGTTCGTACAACCACGCGATACAGGTCGGTTGTCCGAATGCGATTGGGTAGATTAGAATGGGAGACGACGTAGAGATTCCGGTGATTCGTTCCGAAAAACAAGACTTATCATGTTACGAGAACCGTTCATTAGCCGCGTTAAGATCCGCAACTACAAGAGCATCGGTAGTTGCGATGTCAAGTTAGGCCGCCTGACGCTGCTCGTCGGGCGCAACGGCTCGGGCAAGAGCAACTTTCTCGATGCGCTGCGATTCATTGTCGAGGGTCTGGAAACTTCGCTCGACCACGCCATGAGGGCACGCGGCGGGATCAAGGAGGTTCGACGGCACAGCACGGGTCACCCGCATAATTTCAGCATCGAAGTTAAGATGAACCTGCCGGAGTTTCAGGTAGCGGACTATGGTTTTGAGATCAGCGCGCAGCCCAAAGGCGGGTTCATCGTCAAACGCGAGTCACTTTCTGTTCTTGCACCCAGCAGCAAGCCGGTCGCAAGCTTCGAGGTGAAAGAAGGTGCGTTGGAAGTTGGGTCGTCCGAGCATGGGCCGGCTCCGGTGTCCGACCGCTTGTATCTTGTTGCGGCGTCTGGAAATCCCAAGATTCGGCCGGTGTACGACGCGCTCATGGCGATGGGGTTTTACAATCTAAAC
The DNA here is from genome assembly GCA_022564995.1 of Planctomycetota bacterium. Classification (GTDB taxonomy): domain Bacteria; phylum Planctomycetota; class Planctomycetia; order Pirellulales; family JADFKK01; genus JADFKK01. The sequence goes on from JADFKK010000192.1 coordinate 979, forward strand.
CCAGAACAAATGAAGGAAGTGCAGATCCCCGACGCCGGGGAGTTACTGCGCCGTGACGGCGGCAATATCGCGAGTGTCGTATCTCGCCTTACGGACGATCGCCCCGAGTCGAAGGTACGTATCTGCGAGTATCTTAAGGAAATTGTTAGCGGCATCGTCGATTTTGATCGAGTTTCCCTAGGACATCGCGAGACACTTCAGTTTTCCCAGGAGGTCAGAGGATCAGAACACCCTTGGAAATTCCATGCGTCGAGCATGTCAGATGGAACCTTGCGAACGCTCGGTATCCTGGTCGCCACAATGCAACTCGCCGGGCGCAAAGATCGGGTACGCCTAGTGGGCATCGAAGAGCCGGAAACGGCGCTGCATCCGGCCGCTTCGGGCGCCTTGATGAGTTCGCTGCGCGAGGCGGCGGACAATACACAGATTGTGCTCACGACGCATAGTCCTGACTTATTAGACAATTGTGATTTCGACGAGGACGATTTGCTTGTGGTCCAGTCGAGCCAAGGGACGACCGAAATCGGTCCGGCCGATCCGAGCAGCCTCGAATCGATCCGAAACCACCTCTTTTCACCGGGTGAATTGCTCCGCATGGATCAGCTTCAGCCCGACCTGACGCCAAAAGAGCGGCAAACCGACTTGTGTTTTGATTGAGAAAGGCCAGCCGCGTGGCGCGTCTAAAGGTTGCCCCGATCGTCGAAGGACACGGCGAGGTATCTGCCGTGCCGATTCTGTTGCGCCGCATATGGAGTGAGTTGCTGGGCGGCGAATACATTGACGTGCTCAAGCCGATCCGTCAACCGCGACATCGCCTTGCGACGAACAAGGAAGCGACGCTCGATAAAGCGATTGCTCTGGCGGTGGGAAAGCTGAACGATCCGAGGTTGATGGACGACCCCAAACTCATCTTGATCCTGCTCGATGCTGACGATGACCTTCCGTGTGAGCTTGGGCCGAAAGTGTTGCAGTTGGCATTGTCGGCTCGATCGGATCACAACATCTCGTGCGTTATCGCCAACGTCGAGTACGAAACATGGTTTGTTGCCGCGGCGGAATCGCTTGCTCTATACTTGAGCCTGGCAGACGACGAATCTGCTCCCTCGAATCCCGAGTCCGAGCGGCGCGGAAAAGGATGGATCAAGACTCATTTTATAGGAACCAAATACAGCGAGCCGGTCGATCAGCCGAAACTGACGGCACACATGGACCTATCGATGTGTCGCCAGCGTTGTCCATCGTTTGACAAGCTGTGTCGCGATTTGGAACGCATGATCGGCGGTGGCTTACATGAACGGGCACGGTAAAACGGCGATGGTGCGCAATGGGGAGCTTTTGACCCGTGAGGTGGTGCTGTTCGATGAGGGGGGAGATTGTTGCCGGACGGGAGACGCGGAAGGCGGGCGGCTCAACAAGTGGGACGAGGCCGAGCGGGCCGAACTGCTGGCCGAGCTCGACGCCGCCTTCTTTCATCTCTACGGCATCGACCGCGACAACGCCGAGTACATCCTCTCCACCTTCAAGAAAATCCACGACCAACGCACCCTCTTGCCCGGCCATCCCAGCACGGCCCAGTTCATCCTGCCATGAGATTACCATGAACCGCGGCACGGCCTCGATTTCAACGTACACTACAGCGGAATCTGTCATTGGGCTGCGCGATGGACGGCGGGCTTGGCGGGAAATAACCGCCTCGGGTGGCTGGCCAAAGCGGGCAGAATTCGGCGTAATAAGAGCAATACGTGCTGCGGTTCGACGAATACCTGACGGGCGCAGACCCATCAAGGAAGGCACATCGAGCGTTTACCTAAGGAGACGACCATGAGCTACCAGAGTGACGAAATCAGGCGATTTGATGGCGGCGACCTAATCCGCAGATTCGGACCCATCATTGCAGGCGTCTGCCTTCTTGCCGTATGCATCGGTGCCTACGTCGTTTACAGCCAATTCCGCATCGATGTGCCGGCCAGGCACTTCGCGGTGCTGACCAAGAAGACGGGCGAGGATCTCGATAACCATGAAGAGCTTGCGCCCGACGCGGACCATAAGGGCCTGCAGCTCGAAGTGCTGTCGGAAGGCAGGTATTTCTACTTTCCTTATCGCTGGAAGTGGGAAGTCTATCCGATGATCGAGATCCCCCGCGACAAGATGGGGGTTCGCATCCGACTCTACGGCGAGGATCTTCCCTACGGTGATTTTGTGGCGCAGGATAAAACCTACAAGGGAATCGTCAAAGAGGTGCTGAAAAGCGGACGTTACGCCATCAATGCCATCATCATCGACAAAGATACGAAGAAAGTTGTCGGCACGCCGCGCAAGAAGAGCGACTACGTTGAAATCATCGAACTCTGGGATCCCAAGATCATCCCGGCCGGCTACAAAGGCATCGTGACGAATCTGGCCGGGCCGATGCCGGAAAATCCCAACGTGCTGCTGGTCGAAAAAGACTTTCGTGGGCCGCAGGAGGAAACGCTCGAGCCCGGCACTTACTACTTGAACCCTTACATGTACCGGATCAACGCCATTGATACGCGGTCGCAACGATTCAACCTCTCGGAAGGCAAGGACATGACCTTCCCCTCGAAGGACGGCTTTCCGATTTCGCTCGACGGTATCATCGAGTTTCGGGTGATTCCCAAGACGGCGGCTCTAACGTACGTCAAGTACAACGACGTCAGCAACGACAAGCCGGGCGGAAGCGCGATCGCCGAAGAGATCATTGCCAAAGTCATCATGCCCAACGCGCGGGCCTTCTGCCGTCTGCGCGGTTCCAATTCTTCCGCCCGGGAATTCATCGGCGGCGAAACACGATCCGCGTTTCAGGCGGAATTCCAAAAAGCCCTTACCGAAACGTGTCAGGCCCGAGGGATCGAAATCGTCCAAGCGCTGATCACGAAAATCAAACCGCCCCAGGCGATTGCCGAGCCGTTGAGGGCTCGTGAAGTCGCGGCACAACAATTGAAACAGTATACGCAGCAGGCCCTACAACAAGAACAAGAGGCGAAGTTGGCGACCGAAAAGGCCCTGATCGAGCAGAAGAAACAGCTCGTCGAAGCGGGCCGCGAGATCATTACCGAAACCACCAAGGCCGAGTCGGAGCAGGTCGTGGCCCTGGCCGAAGCCAAACGCGACCAGGAAGTGGCCGAGAAAAAACTCGAGGCCGCCAAAGATCAGGCCGAGGCCATGTTGGCCAAGGCCGCCGCCGAAGCCGCGGTCATCGGATTCGCCAACGAAGCGGACGCCGCGGGCTGGAAGAAAGCCGTGGAAGCTTTGGGTAACGACGGCGAGGCCTACGCTCGATTCGTGCTGTATCAAAAACTGGCTCCGGGCTACCGCTCGATCATGGTCAACACGGCCGACTCGCCGTTGATGGAGATTTTCAGAACCTTTGCGAAGCCGGAAACCTCTAAAAAGGCCGACCCTGCTGCTGCCAAGAATTGAACAACTTAACGATCTTTTTCAAAGGGATTTATCATGTCGCGGACATCGAAAGACGTCATCCGATACGGAGTGGTCGGCGCCTTCGCGCTGCTGTTGCTGGCGGTCGGATTCCACTGGACGATTAACCGAATCTACGTGAACGAAGGCCACAGCCTGCTGCTGCGTTACAAAGGTCCGTTGATCTTCGGCAGCCGAGACCCGGCGAAACCGGGTTTCTGGGCCGAGGAAGGACAGATCGGCGTGTTGGCCAAGCTGCGCGGCCCCGGCCGCCATTTCTACTGCCCGATCTGGTGGGAACGAACGATCGTGGACGACCGAGTGATCAAGCCGGGTGAAGTGGGCCTCGTGACCTGCATGCTCGGTGACGACCTGCCGTCCGACAAGTTCCTGGTCGACGGCGACATTGGCGACACAAAATTCAAAGGCATCTTGCGAAAGGTGCTGCATCCCGGACGCTACCGCATCAATCCGTATGGCTACAAAGTCGAAACGGTCCAGTTACAGACGTTTACTTCCGGCAACAGCGAGAAAAAAGCCGGCTGGGTTGAGATTCCCACGGGTTATGTAGGAGTGGTCACCAATTTGGCCGCCGGAGCCGAAGCCGCCGTCGCCGAAAAAGTGCTGCCGCCCGGTATTTACCCGATCAACGGTCGCGAGCAGAACATCGATATTGTCGAGATCGGCTACCGCCACAGCACGGTTCAGGTCGCCGTGCAGCGCGACCGCAACGGCGACGTCATGGTCGACGAAAACGGCGAACCGATAATTGCCGACGAGGAGAGCGGTATCGCATTTCCATCGAGCGACGGATTCTCGATGCACATCGACTACACGGCGATCTGGGGGTTGATGCCCGACCAGGCGCCGCACGCGATCCGCACGATCGGCAATGTCGACGCCATCGAACAGAAGATCGTTCTGCCCCAGATCAATTCCATCTTGCGGAACCACGGCTCCCAGTATAAAGCCGTGCAACTGCTCGTCGGCAACGACCGCGAGAAGTACCAAACGGCCAGCCTGGACGAGTTTCGCAAGGTGCTCGACGCGAAACAGATCACTTTGTTGGACGGACTCATTCGCCACGTTTACATTCCCGAGCAAGTTCGCAAGCACATTCAAACCGCGTTTATCGCCGACGAACTGACGCTGACGCGCCAGCAGGAACAACTGACAGCGACCGAAGAAGGGCAGTTGCGCGAGGCTGAGGAAAACGTGCTGTTGGCCTCCAAGACGGTCGAAGTCGATACCTTGAAACAGGTCGCGGGAAAAATAGCCGAAGGCAATCGCACGGCCGAAGGCACACGAGCGGAGACCGAAAAGCTCGTCGCCGCCATCCAGAAAGAAACCGCGATCTTGAAAGCCAATGCCGTAAAGATACTCGGCAAGGCCGAAAACAAGGGCAAGCTGATGATCGAGGAAGCCAACGCGGATCGCTTCCGGCTGGCGGTCGAGGCCTTTGGAACGCCGCAGGCCTACAACAGTTGGATCTTCGCCACCGGCCTGCCCGACGATATCAAGCTGCAGCTCCTCTACGCCGGCCAAGGCACCCTGTGGACCGACATGAGCAAAGCCGGCGGCAACTTCGGCATCCGCGCCACGATCTCGTTGGATAACGGGGCGCCGCCAAGTAAGACGACAAAGAAGTAGCCGAGCCTGGCTTGCATCCAGCAGGGGCTACTTCAACTCCAACAGCTTGACGTTTTTGTACCAACACTTCTGGCCGTGGTCTTGAAAGCCGAGATACCCGCTACGGGCGAAGTCTTTGATCGCCCGGCGAAATTTATGCTTGGAGCCGTCGGGCCGCTTGCCGGGCTTGGTGAAGTCGTCGCAGTTCATCGTGGTCACTTTCTCGCCATTGACGCTGATGGTAATGTGCGGACCCTGGCACTTAATCTCGACGTGCTGCCATTTATCTCCGTCCGCCTTGCGATTGGTGAGGTTGTTCTTGGTCGGCTTGGCAAGATCGTAAATCGCTCCGAAGTCGTGATAGCCCGTGCCCGTTCCGTTCATGACCTGCATTTCGTAGCCGGTCTGGACGGGGCTTTTCGGCTCCGAGACGCGGAAGAAGATGCCGGAGTTGCAATTCGGCTCGCTCATTTTCACGTCGCACTTGAAAATGAAATCACCGTATTGTTTCTCGTGGATGATGATGTAGCCGCCGGAACGCCAAGGCACCAGCGCCCCGTCCTCGATCGGCGCGGCGATCTTCTTGCCGTTGTTACACTTCCAGCCGGTGTGGTCCTTGCCGTTGAACAGCAGCTTCCAGCCAGCCTTCTTTTCTGCTTCGGTCAGTTCGTTATCGGCGGAAAGAGCGGGCCGAGTGGTGACGCAGATCAAGACGGCAAGCACGGCCAGACAGCAAGGGCTTTTCATGATGGTTTCTCCGCGAATTGTGTCAAACAAGCCAGAAACGAATCCAAGCGTGCTATCGTAACACTTTTGCGGGCCGATTCCAATCAACTATTGGCCCGACCGGTCGTCGTCGGAGCATTATCCAGAAACTTGATAAGCCCGGATTATTCATCAGCCGCGGGGCGTTAGCCCCCGGTTCTTACCGCTTTCGGTACAAACCGGGGGCTAACGCCCCGCGGCTGATTGACAGGCCGAGTTCCGCTCTGCCACTTGCACTACAGTTCGGCTTGTGGGATACCACGTGAGTCTGCATGCTTCAGGCATTATCCGATATCTTGTTAAGATGGAGTTATGCGGTAGGGATCTAGGCATCCTGTCCACCCGACCCGTCTACCACCGCTTAATAAAACAACCGTCGCCGGACGACGCGAAATGCCGCGACTCCATTGGCGGTCGCGCCGCAGGAGATCATCAATGTACAGTGATCCTATCGTCGAACAGACGCGAAAACTGCGCGACGAATACGCGGCACGGTTCAACTATGATCTGGATGCGATCTGCCAGGATCTAATGGAACGTCAGCGAGTAAGCGATCGCAAACTGATTAAGCGCAGCCCCAAGCGACCGATGCGTCCCGCGCCAACCGTAAACTACGCGACAGAACAAAACGATGCACGCGAGCCGGATTAACGCAGCGCGTTCGCCTCGCTCATCAACGTCAACTCCCGCCCGCGCGATCTTTAACATGAGCGTCTTCGTGAGGTATCGTGATGCCGGTCATTGATCGTGAAGGACCGTATCGGTTTTTCTTCTACAGCCATGAACCGAACGAGCCGCCGCACGTGCATGTGCAGCGCGATCGTAGCCTCGCGAAGTTCTGGCTTGACCCGGTACGACTGGCCGGGTCGAGACGCTTTCCAGCCTATGAGCTTCGACGGATCAGACGCTATAATAGACGAAAGACGCGAGAAATTCCTGGAGGCTTGGTATGGCTGGTTCGACGACTAATGTTCCCTTCGCCCAGGATGTACGGGTGAGCGACGACGAGTTGGAGGTGTGGCTCACCGACGGCCGGCGGATTGCCGTGCCCTTGGTCTGGTATCCGCGGCTGTTGCAGGCGACGGCGGCCGAGCGGCAGAACTGGGAGCTTCTCGGAGATGGTGAGGGCATTCACTGGCCCGACGTGGACGAGGATCTGAGTGTCGAAGGGCTGTTGCGGGGGAGCCCGTCTCCCGAGGCGCGCCGGTCGCCAACACACGGCTAACATCTTTCGCAAGGTCGTCGGCCGTTTTCGGCGCTTCAAGAAACAGGCCGCGCCTTCGCGCTCCCACAGGCTTTGCTCAGCGAGCAGCCGGTCAGACAAACCGTGCAGCCGCCGCCGGTGGCGTCTTCGGTGCCGCAGCCCGGGCCGCAGCCTTCGACGACGGCGGCGGCGAACTTGCCGTATTGGACCTTGGCCTCGTACAGCTCGGCCAGTTCGCCGGTCAGGGCCTCGACCTCGGGCGTCACCTCGCCGAGAAAATAGAAGTACAGCCCCGTGGCGTCGAACAACATCTCCGCGTCAAGCAGCACGGCCGTGCTGCCCGAAGCGGCGATCCTTTCGGCACATTGTTCGACGGCTGCCTGCTTGTCCTTCTCCAACCGCGCCTGCAGCAACTCATCCTCGACGCTCATCGCCCGCAACACGGTGCCGTCCAAGGCATCGGCCCCCACGGCGCGTGCATCCGGCGCGAGCACCTCACCCACCTCGAGTCCTCGCGCGGTTCGACAAATGACCCTCCGCCCGCGCGGATAGCGAGTGGCATCGGCCGATGCGAAGCGGCCGACGTGTCCCAGGACTCCGACGCGAATGAGATGTTGGGTGGACATGGAGTGGGGAAGAAAGGATGCGGGAAGTGGGATGTAGGGAGTAGATTGCTTCGGCTTGGATGTGAGCCGCAAGGCGCTAGCCGCGGGTATTGTGCCGGAAAACGTAACATCGATTCACCGGCGGCTAGCGGCTTGCCGCTCAAAGCCGATCCATATGCGTTTCACTGGAATCGGCTACAGGAGTCGCCTCCTACAGGCCTCCCGTCATTATGGCGTATTTTCCCGCGAACGCCAACAGACGAGGCCACGTTCCCTGGCGGCGTCTCAACGCACGGTGTGGATGTGCATTGTGTCGGTATTGCCGTCTTCGCCGTCGAGGGCGCTGACTACGATGATCAGGTCGCCGGGGCTGCCCCAGCGATGTCGGGCCACTAGAATGTCCAGATCGTCTAATAGTTTCGGCAGTTTGATTCGGCTGGGCAGCAGCAGCGGTTCGATGCCGAACGAAAGGCTCAGTTGTCGATACGTCGCAGCGTCGTGGGTTAGCGCCACCACCGGCATCGGCAAGCGATGACAGGCCAAGGCACGGGCGGTTGAGCCGCTTTGAGAGTAAATGACCACGCGACGGGCGCCGACGCCGATCGCCGTGGTGATTGCCCCTTCGACCACGGCGGCAACGGTCGAAGTGGGCCTGATTTGGCGGCGTTGGGCTTCCGGATTCTGTCGTAGGTCGGCCTCGGTCACCCTGGCGACGTGGTCGAGCATTTCGACGGCCCGAACCGGATGCTTGCCGGCGGCCGTCTCGCCGGAGAGCATGATGGCGTCGCTGCCGTCGTAAATGGCGTTGGCCACGTCGGAAACTTCGGCCCGAGTGGGCACGGCATTATGAACCATCGATTCGAGCATCTGCGTGGCGGTGATCACCGGCTTGCACAACCGCCGGCAACGCTCGATCAAGTGTTTTTGCAGCACGGGCACGCGGGCCAGATCGGTTTCGAGCCCCAAATCTCCGCGGGCCACCATCAGCCCGTCGGCCAGGCGGGCGATCGCGTCGATGTGTTCGATGGCTTCGGGCCGTTCGATCTTGGCGATCACTTGGGCGCGGCTGCCCGCTTCGGCCAGGCGGCTCTGCACGGCGGCCACGTCGTCGGGATGCCGGACGAACGACAGGGCGACGTAGTCGACATCATGTTCGATGCCCCACTCTAAGTCTTGCCAGTCTTTTTGGGTGACAGAATCGGTCGAGAGCGAAACGCCCGGCAGATTGATTCCTTTTCCGACGCTCAGGGGGCCGCCGCGGACCACGCGGACAACAATCACGTTTCCCTGGTGTTCTTCGACGCACACTTCCAGCCGGCCGTCGTCGAACAGCATGACGTCGCCGGGGCCGACGTCGTCGAGCAGCGCGGCGTAGGTCGAGGCGATGTCGAACGAAATGGCCGGGCCGTCGGCCGCGAGATGCCGCTCCGTCGTCACTCGAATGAGATCGCCGGCCGTCACAGTGTAATTTTCCTCGACCACGCGGCTGAGGCGGATTTTCGGACCGCAGAGGTCTTGCATCACGGCCACCGGCACTTGCAGTTTGTCGGCTGCGGCGCGGATGGTGGTGATCGCCGCCGTGTGCCAAGGGTGGTCGGCGTGCGAGAAATTCAGCCGAAAGACGTTTGCGCCCGCTTCGATCAGCGCGCGGATTTGCTCGGGGGTCGAACAGGCCGGGCCGACCGTGCAGACGATCTTGGTCTTGCGGCGGTCGATATTGGAGACCGCTTCGCTCAGCCCGCCGGTAGTGGGCTGAGGTTCCACGTCGGTGGTCGCAGCAGTCATGGTCTCAGCAGTTATGGTCGTACTCACGAGGCCTCGCGGGTGGGCGGGAGGAACTGTGCCGAACGGGAAGATCGTGCCGACGTCACACCGTGGCGGCCGGCATTAAGAACGTACCTTATGCCAAAGTAAAGCAGGCCCGACATCTTGCCGCGTTGGGCCCGCTGCATCGCGGAAAATCGGCGAGACGCCGCTTGTACTTTATTTTCGGCTTGTGCGGGTATTGAGGGCGGGGCAGCCAACCGGGTAGAATATCAGGCTCAGCCGCCAGCCACCCACAATCGACTTTTGAGACAGAGCCTGGCTGGCGACATCCTCAAACTGGCCTATCGCGTGAGCAAATGGAACAAGCCTGTGCGTTGCCGTATCGGCGGCAAGACGGAAAGATCGAGTTTTGCCTGATCACCACCCGCCGCAAAGCGCGCTGGTCGTTCCCGAAAGGGTCGGTGGAGCAGGGAGAATCGCTGTGCCAGGCGGCGCTGCGCGAGACGTTGGAAGAGGCCGGCGTCGAGGGCGTTATCCGGGGCGAATCGCTGGGAGAGTTTATCAACGCCCGCTACAACCCGCCCCGCAAGGTGACCGCTTTTCTCATGGAGGTGACCCAAGTTCACGAACAATGGTTGGAAGACAGCCAGCGGCAGCGATGTTGGTGCGACGTCGACGAGGCGCTCGGCCGATTGGAATTCGAGCCGCTACGCCAATTCGTGCAACGGGCCGTGCAGCGGCTGGAGGAAGAATAGAACGTGCCCGACAAGATTTCCTTTTGACAGGAGGTGGTGATGCACTTGGTTACTACGACTCTGGCCGCGATCTTTATCGGCGGATTGCTGGCCGCGACCGTCTCGGCTCAGGACAGCAAGCCCGAGGCTGATGCGAAGGATCTGCTGAAAAAGGCCAGGTTGCAACATCAACGAGGTGACGTCGAGGAGGCGCGAGCGACTGCGACCGAGGCCATCAAGGCGACTCTCGAGGTATTGATCGAGGGCTACGAACTTCGCGCCCGCATTCACTCGTCCAAGCGAGACTACGCGAAGGCCATAGCCGATTTGAACCAGATGATTCGCCTCGATCCCAAACAGGCCGGTGCGTATTATCTGCGGGGCCGCGAGAATTTCCGAACCGGCCGCATCGACGCTTCGCTGGCCGATTTCGACCAATATGTCGTGTTGCGTCCCAAGCTGGAACCGCGCCAGTGGGAACGCGGCATTTCCGCTTACTACGCGGGCAAGTTCAAGCAGGGCGCCAAGCAGTTTGAACTGTATCAAACCTATCACGACAACGACGTCGAAAATTCGACTTGGCGTTACCTGTGCATGGCGCGGACTGAAGGGGTCGCGAAGGCCCGCAAAGTCATGCTGCCGATCAAGAACGACACGCGCGTGCCGATGATGAAGATATTCGATCTCTACCGCGGCAAGGCCAAGCCCGAAGACGTGTTGGCTGCTGCCCGCGCCGGCGAACCGACGAAGCAGCAGCTACACCAACGGCTGTTTTACGCCCATCTGTATTTGGGCCTGTATTACGAAGTCGGCGGCAAGGTCGAGTTGGCCAAAAAACACATCATCCTGGCCGCCGACAAATACATGATCGAACATTACATGGGCGACGTGGCCCGGATTCATGCGGCGCATTTTCGTAAGAGCTAACATCTAAAGCCGCGGCAAGCCGGCGGCCTACGGCCATGTCTCTGATCATCGATGCCTATAATTTGCTGCACGCCTCGGGAATCCTCGGCAAAGGAATCGGGCCGGGCGGATTGGAACGGTCGCGCAACGCGCTGTTGAATTTTCTGGCTAACACGCTGGCCGACGAAGAAATTCGACGCACGACGGTCGTGTTCGATGCGGCCAACGCGCCGCCCGGATTGCCGCGGACGACGACGCACGAAGGTTTGACCGTGCGTTACGCCGTGGGATACGAAGACGCGGACAGCTTGATCGAAGAGTTGATTCTACAGGACTCCGCGCCGAAGAGCCTGACCGTGGTGTCCAGCGATCATCGCATTCAGCGTGCCGCGACCCGTCGCAAGGCCACCGCGGTCGACAGCGATCGTTGGTATGCCGAGATGCTGCTGCGCCGCCAGCGGCAGCCCGGCACGGAAGCGAAGGAAGTCAAGCCGATGTCATCCACGCCGGGCGAGGTCGCGTTTTGGGTCGACAAGTTCGCCGAGGAGCCCGAAGCGCCGGGCGCAGAGCCGCCCACGAAGAAGAAGCCGGAAGTCGATAACCCATTCCCGCCGGGATATTGTGACGACCTGGAGGAAGAGTTGTAGGTCATGCTCTGCACGGGTGCGAATCGTAAAGGGGACGGGAGTCTTTTTATCGTAAAACAATGACTCCCGTCCCCTTTGATTCCGCTACGCCTGGTTCTGTTGTTCTGTTCAGGGGTCGTCGAAAGTATTTAGACTCAACGACTCTACCCCCAGTTGGCGACATAGATCTTTCCGCCCTGCATCGCTGATTTGGGTGGAGTCGGTAAACAGCGCTCGAAGGCGTGACAGCCCTATCAAGTGCTCGACGTCCGCATCCGTCGCGTCGGGCAAGACGAGATACTCACAATCGAGATGAAGAACGCGACGGTCGCAACGGTGACGGCGATCATCAGCGTCCGCAGGCTGAATTGGCACCAGCGGCGATTCGTTTCCAACACCTTTTGACGAAGCAAGCCGTTGCTGGTATCCTGTCTTGCAGGAGGGCGATATCATGTCAACACAAGACTCAACCGACACGCAGGCATTCTTCGATTTTCTTGCCGTGCAGATCAACAGCGACGCGAAGCACAAGTCGCCAGAGGAGCTGCTGCAGGAGTGGCGCGCCGAGCGCCGAGAATTTGAGGAAACCGTCGCCGACATCGAACTGGCCGTCCCCGACATGGAAGCTGGACGAGGCATTCCGCTTGAGCAGGTTGTCCGAGAGATTCGCGATGAGTTCGGGTTTTCAAAGCCGGAATGAAATGTCCCGTCGTTCTCCATGACCGTGTGAGGCAATTTCTGCGAGATGCCTGTCAATGGTGGTCCGAGAATCGATCCGGTGAGCAGGCAGAGCGATGGATCGATGGATTTCTTTCCTCGCTCGATTCACTTGACGAGAATCCCGAGCGTTGGCCCGTCGCTCCGGAAAGCGTTTGCTTCCCGTTCGAGGTCCGCGAACTCCACTACGGCCTGGGCAATCGCCCTACCCATCGAGCACTCTTTACAATTCGGCCGGACATGATCTTCGTTCTCGTGATTCGCCATGTGGCGCAGGGGCCTGTGATGCCCGACGATCTTTGAATTGATCGGGGCATCCTGCCACACGGTGCGTATGCACAATCGCGCTGTCATCAGTCTCGATCGCGCCACCGGAAACGAATGGGGGGAACGAATGGGGGTGACGAATGGGGCCACCCAATGATTTTATCGCATTCGCCGACTCTGAAGCCTAGATCAGATGCTAGACAATGGATGGCCCCTTTCGCCCCTTACCAAAAAACAATGACTCCCCGCGCCTTTGATTTCGCCTCGGTTTAGCCGCTGGCACTAGCCCACGGTTCCCCGGCGAGAACCGGACGCTAGCGCGTCGCGGCTGATTCGGGATCGAGGAAACCGTTGCGGAAAGCCGCGACCTACGGTCTTGCCCGCAGCGCTTTGTCGGAGATGTCTTTTCGACACCAGGCGCCGTCCCAGCGGATTTGCTTTACAGCGGTGTAGGCTTGCAGCTTGGCGGCGGAAATGGTCGAGCCCAGGGCGGTGACGCCCAACACGCGACCGCCGGCAGTGATGATCTGGCCGTCGCCCGTAAGAAAGTAGAGCACTCCGTATTCCAGGGCTAATTCCTGTCAGTGAAATTGCGTTGGATCTCCCCCGTACGCGCATCGATCAGCACAACCTTTTCGGTCTTCAGTTTCATGAGGATCTGTCGTCCGTTTGGGGTAAACACTATAGGCGTATAGGGACCACGAGACGGCGACGATAACTCGAATTGCCTAACCTCACGCCCAGTCTTTACGTCCCAAATAGAAGCACGCCACTGATTCCCCTTCTGGGCAGTATTTTCTTTCGATCGGCGCCACTTCGTTACCATTCGAGTACTGTCGTTATTTATCTCCATTTCCATTATTGGACCCGAATGCTGGAACTGCCTGACTTGGCGCCCCGAATCGGTGTCCCAGAGGCGGGCCGTTCCGTCCTTGGAGGCGGTCATGATGCTCTTGCCGTCGAAACAGAATTTAGAGGCGAAGATGAGGCTCGTGTGGCCGCGTAAGAGCCGGAGACTTTGCCGAGTGCTGAGATCCCAAATCCGCGCCATTTTGTCGCTTGACACAGCGAGAAGGAGCTTGCCGTCGGGCGAGAACTCAATCGATCCGAGATGTTTCATCCGTTCCAGTCCATGCCGTGGACAATTCACTTGCCATATGACAGCGCCTGTCTTCGCGTCCCACAATCTAATCTGCGTGCTGTCGGATGCGAGGCCCGCAAGCGTCTTGCCACATGGACTAAACCGAACCTGCTCGAGACGCATTGTTGCCTTGGAGTGGCCGGAGAGCCCAGTTAGAACGAATAGCTGTTCCCGCGTTTCGGCATCCCACATGACCGCAACATCACCCTTGACATGGCCCAGGATCGAAAACGCTACTATCTGTTTGCCATCTGGTGAAAACTGTGCAGACTGGACGTAATTCTTATACCCCGGACTGAGTCGTTTGATAATCGGATCGCGCGAATTGTCGAACTCAGCAAGCTGCTTTCCAGTTTCTACGTTCCACAACCGCGATGTAGGGTCTTCTGGTCCGAATAATCCGGCATTGCCGGCACTAGTGAGCACATGATTCTCGTGCGGACTAAAAGAAACGCTAAATATGGATGCCCTGTGTCCTTCAAATTCGCGGATCAGCATTCCCGTTTCAACGTCCCAGAGTTGCACCTTCCGACGACCCGCCGTCAATAAGGTTTTACCGCTTCGACTAAAAGTTGCCGAGGAAAACTGACCATCTGCAAGAGTGCGATCTCGCTGTGCGATGGCGCTCGGACATGCAAACGACGACCATACTGCAGAGACGATCCCCAAAACGCAAACCGAAATACGTCGTCGGTAAACTGTCATTTCATTCCCCGGTTTCCGGCAATACTTTGTAGAGTTCATTCAATTGCAATTGCACTGCGCGCTCGGCATCGTCGACGGTAATCTGGCCTCCGACATGAGTATGTCCGCTGCGGAGACATTTCTCGTTCTCTGGCGTCGAGGACAAGGCATTCCACCACAGACGATACCACGCGACGTGATACGCCAGGAAATTGGAAACAAACGTACCCGGCCCTAAGACATCGTTTTTCTCAGCTTTCACGTCTGCGGGATCGAAGTCGGCGTTAATCGCGGCAACCATCTCATCCATTGGAAGATTGCTATTGCGTTTCAATAACGCGGCTTGTGTTCGATCGGGCGGCTTATATGTCAGCTCGCCCTGGCCCTTGAACGGTGATGGATCATTGGCGCTACCGCCAATGAACGGCTTTGGCCAAGTCTTGCCAGCCTGTACGACTCCTTCATTATCTTTGTAATTTCCTAAAAAAAGCGTCCAGAATTTAGACGCTGCCTAATGCGGGGACACCTTGATCCCGTGCCCAATTAGTAGCCCAAGCATCCAGCATCCACTCGTGATTGAGCTTCCATCGGCTGAAGCTCATGATAGCGATCGGTCGATGCTCAGCAACGATTTTCCAGAATGCGGTCGACGTCGTCTGGTAATCGACGGTGATTCCCTCAAGGCCCGGGGCGCCCTCTCCCCAGTAATCATCCAAATAATCGGGCGGTGGGTACGTACCGAGCTTCTCGTCGAATTCAGGGGAGATCGACAAAAGATCGTAAGTCTTACCGTCGTACGTATACGTCACTCCATTTCTTCCCTCCCATAGCATGCCATGTCGAGAACTGATTCCGATGTCGGTTGGCGGCCAATATCCAATTAGGAGAATAACCCTTCTCGTGTCTGAACTAGATGAGCTTGACGACGAACTACTGGAGCTTGACGACGAACTACTGGAGCTTGACGACGAAACTACTGGAGCTTGACGACGAACTACTGGACATAGACTCTCCTTTGCACCGCGGTGTTGCTGCCGTTGAATCCCCTGGTCCTGAATGGAAGTATGGCCGAGTACCACTTCCCTGTCTCAACACCAGACCGTTTTGCAGACTACAATGAGCCGGGAGGCCATGGGTTCTTCATTCGGTGTCGCGTGGACTGTTTAGTAAATCACTCTAGTCCTTAACCAAGCGTACTCGTCTCGCTGAAAATACGAGAAAACTCGAAACCTTCCGTGGTTTTGCGGGTCTAATGGGTGTGAAGACAATCCCGTTACCGCGAAACATGGAGGGTTTCGAGTGAATA
>JADFKK010000441.1 GCA_022564995.1 Planctomycetota bacterium
GTCGATCGCCGCATCGCTCAGGCGGGTATCACCCTGGATTTTCCAGTCGGCGGCGTGGCGCGGTAGCCCGTCTGGCAGATTCTTGCCAACGGCCGTTGAGGCCGTGGCCGAGTCGCTGCGGGAAACCGTGATCGACGAAAAACGGAAGGGCATGATCCGGAAATCCTCAAACGTGTTAATCTTCGTGTTGATGATCCCGAGTAGCCGCGTTCGCGCGACTCGTCGGCCAAAACGCACCTGTTCAAACGTCCGAAGTCGATGTGATGTTGCGCTACTTCGCCTTCGTTTCAGTTTATTGACTCAACGGGCTACGATTCGCGCGCAGCTGGTCTTTGTTGGCTGGATGCCCTCCCGGCTTTCCGATGCAGTGCCGTCCGAACTCAAGGACGTCGTAGACTATTTCAAACAACTCAACCGATTCATGCGTGTCGACCTTTACGACTTGGGATTGTGGAACCCGGATGAAGAAACCATTGAGCGATTGCGATTTATCGCCGATCGTCGTAGCGTCGTGATATTTCAAGAGGCGTTCCTCGATGCGGCCGATTACATCGGGACGGGAGTGGAAAGTGTTGGCCATGAGAAACCCCGATCTCTTGGACCGCCAGCCGACTATCCAGCCGCGCTCGCTCGCCTGCGCGAAATAACTTCGTCGGGCCGGAGTTCGCAGTCGCTGGGGCCTGACCAACGAAGGCTCGCCTGGGGCGAGGTTCAAAAGTTACTCGATCAGCAGGTCATTCATCCGATCCGCAAATATGCGCTGGCGACCTATGATCCCGTTGAGCGATCGTCGCTGATGGGCATCGCCGAACTCAGTCAGGTGTTTCACACACGGGTCGTGCTGATGAATGAGAAACTAAACTGGCAGATTTCCGAACGGAGTATCGAGCATGTGGATCCGTTGCCCGATGACCAATTGAAGGATCTTCTAGCGACGGCCGATCGGATCATCAACATGACCAAGGTAACGGAACGATGCAGTCAACCACGAGCAGCAATCCTGCAATCAAAGACCATCGACTCGCAGAATTTCCCGCGCTTGCCTCACTCCGGATAACAGACGATGATCTGGAGGAACTGTCGACACAGGGGTTTGTGTGTGAAGAGAGACGAGGTGACCGCAGATACTTCAAACTTCGATTTCGTCGAAACGGCAAGCAAGTTGTACGTTACGTCGGCAATGCCGATCGTGCGGCCGCCGTCGACAGCGAACTATCGGACCTCCAGTACGAAGCGACCGTGATGCGTGACTTGAAAGCAAGGGCGAAGATCGCCAGAAGAATGCTCAGGGAAGCCAAGATGCTGATCGAACCCACACTCGAAGCCAACGGATTCGCTTTTCACGGTCTTGCCATTCGGCAGCCGCGCAAGCGGTCCACGGATGCGTCAACTTCTACTACGACACCCTAACGATCAAAGAGGACTACGCGATGAAAAAACAGACTGCTCAATCGAACGAGGTTAATGTGCCGTGCCAGATTGGCAAGAGTCCACTGCAAGTAACCGATCAGGAAGCGGTCGACACCCACGAGGTTCGCGTACGCCGCGTGCTCGACTACCAGGCCGATTCGCTTGGGAAGGAAGACGCTCTGGAAGCCAACCTGGGATCGATCAACAGCGGATTGATGCAAGTTGCTCTGTGGCTGGATGAAACCATCGAGCAGGCCATGGAAGGTGGCCCGCGGACCGTTGAACGCCTACAGGGACTGTTGCCGGCGATTGACACCCACCTGCGTGTGACTCGTCAGGTCGACCGTTTCGCTCAGACCGAACTCCGCGTGGCGGAATGTCGCAAGCCAAAGGCGAATAACGACACAAACATTACCCATTGATTAGATGTCCCCCTGAAGGTGCGGCTCACCCAAAGCGAAGATATTGAAGTTTGATACCCACATGAGAGCAGCGGTTCAACATGCACGCTAATCGTCGGCGACAACGTGCTGTGCGTCCGCGCACGACGCGCCAACAATACCTGGCTGCTGGCCAGCGTGCTAGTGGATTGTGTGACAGGAGATTCGTGGAACCGTCGGCCCACCGCGAACGCCGAGCTTGGCGCCATCTGGTCAGCCGCGCCGGACGGCTGTTGCGGTCGACCAAGGAGATATTGCAACGAGACGTGTCACGCCGCGGATTCGGATTTCATAGTGAGGCGCTGCGACGACGGCGGTCGTGCGGGAGAGAATCCCAGGCATGCACCTCAGAAGCGTAACCGTTTTGTACTTTGATCCCATTGGAGACAATATATTCCTGAAATCGCATCGCCAAATCGACCGCTACGCACAACTCGATCGGCGTACGAAGACGGCTGGGCGCGAGGAATGAGGTGTGCGACCTGAATCGCCACGACGCGAATAATCGGCCAGTTGATACCTATGCGTCGACCGGCGCCAGCCGTGATGGGACGAGCCCCACAGTGGATGCCTGCGCGCAGACGAGTAGCGGCGGTTCGGCCTGGAGTGGATCGCAGGCGAGGCCATGCACGGCGCCTGATTGGGGGCAAGAAATGGAAGCAGCATAAAAAAAGATCGTCGAGGCCATGACCGCGATGACCGTACACAACTTGTTCTTTGACAACTTGGTAATTTTGTCTTGAGCCGTCGGGCGTGGCGCCCCGACGGCTCGGGGTAGGTCCGCGTGAGTCGGCTCTCGGAGCGGGCCGGCTCCGTAGACGGACGAACGACCTCGTGCTCACCGCAACCGATGCACCGGCAACGCCACACAACTTACCACCGTGATGACTTGTGTTTTCGTCTCTCCGCCACGCCCGCGGCTCCGCAACGCAGAAAGTAGCGGCGGGTTAGAATCGCGTGCTGCGTGAGCAGGCTTTCAATCGTGGCATTCATCGTGCGCGGCCTCGGCGTAGATGGGTAGGCAATGATTCGAAATCACCCTTTGGCGTATTCGCCGGTGACTCGAATGGATTGGGCGTGCTGGTCACTTGTTATCCCATAGAAGGTCGCTTTTTGAAATGCCGCACAAGGGATCAGCCCAACAGCTTACCCGATCCGGCACGGAAAATCACGAGCCGACGGGGCAGGCGGCATCGCCGGTGCCGACAAGCTGCCCGCAGCGCCGGTGGTCAAAAATAACCACTTGACGATTGTACATCCCGTGGATAGAATTCACCGCCCTGTAGTGTGGGCCTCTTGGGGTGTAGGCCTTTTACTCTAAAGTCGCCACGTTTCCGTGAAAATCACATGACGCATGCCCTGTTACCCGGCGGCGCCGAGTCGATCAACCTTCCTGGAGTTGTCGAGGGACGTTCTCGGACCGTCGTCTCCTGGGCGGTGGGGGTTGCGACGGCGCCTCGCGCGGAGCCGACGTTGGCGCGAACGCTCGACAGTCTGGCAGCCGCCGGCTGGGAGCATCCGCGGCTGTTCGTCGAGCCGGGTAGCGAGATTCCGCCGCGCTTCGCCGACCTGCCGCGTAGCGACCGCGACGAGCCGCTGGGGGCGTTTGCCAACTGGTATCTGGCGCTGGCCGAACTCGTGATGCGCTCTCCGCGGGCCGAAGCGTATTTCATGGTCCAGGACGACGTGGTCTTCGCCCGCGGCGTTCGCCCGTTCCTCGAGCGGGCGCTGTGGCCGGCCGCGAACTGCGGGGCGGTAAGCATCTATTGCCCCAGTAATTATGCGGTCGACCGGCCGGCCGGTTTTCAC